>CALRQQ020000023.1:0-17507 GCA_943370345.1 Chitinophaga pinensis | reverse complement strand
ACCTCGGCGTAGGCAAGAGTCTTTCTTCCATGCTGCTGCCGGCTTTATATATTCACGGTGTAGCCGCCATTCTCTTTATCTGGACCTGCCTCCCCAAAGGACGGTTATTTAAATTGGTCTGGATCATTATTGGTCCCGTCATGGCGTATAGCGGATACAGTTTTATTAAGAATAAAGTAGAAACCGATACATTTTCAAGTACCACCTCGGAGAAAGCCGCTTACACAGTGAATGCACAGGAGTTGATCCAGGAGTTCATCAGCAGCGACAGCACCGCAAATAAAAAATATACCGATAAAATACTCGTGGTAAATGGCCGGATCTCCGAACTCGAAGCAGCCGACAGCACGATCAATGTAAAATTCACGGATACCACTTCCGGTTCTTATGCCATCTTCGATTTCCAGTCCGCCGACGTAGCAGCCGTCAAAAAAATGGCCGTAGGTGACTCCGTATCGATCAAAGCCTCCTGCAGCGGAGGTATATTCAGCCGGCTTCGCCAGGCAACGGTGATCAATTTCAAACGTTCCGCTATCAACAAACAATAAACTGTCAACAAACAAAACAACAATACACATGAAAAAAGTATTTCTTTTCATCTCCCTGGTTACACTGTCAACCGCCGTATTCGCGCAAGTGAAAAAAACAAGTTCAGCCACGATCTCTTTCGACGCTACCACACCGAAAGACGCTTTACCCAAGGCTGATAACAAAACCGTAGTTGGTGAAGTAAACACCAAGAACGGACAAGTAGGCTTTGAAGCCGTAGTGAAAAACTTCGCTTTCAGCAATGCTATGATCCAGGACCATTTCAACGGTGAAAAATGGCTGAACTCTGCCAAATTCCCCACCTTCACTTTTGTAGGTAAGATCACCGAACTGGCCAAAGTAAAATTTGATAAAAATGGTACATACTCCGTAACAGTTGCCGGTGAGCTGACTGTACGTGATGTAACCAAACCCGTAACTACCACTGTTACATTCGAAGTAAAAGATGGTGCCGTTAAAGCAGCAACTTCTTTCAGCATCAAACTGGCTGACTTTGGTATCACCGGTGCACCGATCGATGCCGGTAAAATAGCTACCGAACCCAAGATCACCGTTTCTGCTGAACTGAAATAATCAGTCCACCTCTAAAGCATATAACGGCGCTCCTTCGGAGCGCCGTTTTTTTTGCCCCAAAAATTCACGAAAAAACACGAAAGGGCTGTTCATTGACAACTGACATCTGATTCCCTGGCTGTTTCCTAACAGCTAACACCTAACAGCTATCACCTTTTCTTAGAAGGGGCTGTTTCCTGACACCCGACACCTGACAGCTGATTCCACTATTTTACCTAATTTTCACCTATGGAAAGAAGAATACTGAAGGAGCGCAAGAATATTGCCCTTGTTGCACATGATCATAAAAAGAAAGAACTGGTGGAGTGGGCCGTTTACAATAAGCAAATGCTGAAAAGCCATTCGCTTCATGCCACCGGAACCACCGGTACCCTCCTGGAAAAAGCCCTGGGCCAGCATGTACACTGTTTTTTGAGCGGCCCACTTGGTGGTGATCAGCAGATCGGTGCCGCCATTGCTGAAGGCAAGATCGATATCCTGATCTTCTTCTGGGATCCGATGGAAGCCCAGCCCCATGATCCGGATATCAAAGCCCTCCTGCGTGTGGCCGCCACCTGGAATATACCCGTTGCCTGTGACCGCTCCACGGCCGATTTCCTGCTGACCTCGCCCCTGATGCATACGGAATATGAAGCCCTGCTCCCCGACTATTCCACCTATACCAAAAGAAAAATCAAATAAAGCCGGCAGCATAGTCCCAGCACCGGTTGCTTAAAGTAAATTGCACTATGCCCTTCCAGTTGCATACGCCTTTTCAGCCCGCCGGTGATCAGCCCGATGCGATCCGCCAATTGACCGAAGGGATCAATGACGGCGAAAAATACCAGACCCTGCTTGGGGTAACCGGCAGCGGCAAGACCTTTACTATTGCCAATCTTATTCAAAATACACAACGGCCAACGCTGATCCTCACCCATAACAAAACCCTCGTGGCCCAGTTATACGGAGAGTTCAGGCAATTCTTCCCCGAAAACGCCGTGGAGTACTTTGTGTCCTACTACGATTACTACCAGCCGGAAGCCTACCTGCCGGTCAGTGATGTCTATATTGAAAAAGACCTGAGCATTAATGATGAACTGGACAAGCTCCGTTTACGTGCCACCTCCAGTCTGCTCAGTGGCCGCCGTGATATCATCGTAGTGGCTTCCGTGAGTTGCATCTATGGTATGGGTAATCCCACGGATTATGAGAACGGGATCATCCGCATCAGTAAAGGGGATACGATTTCACGTCAGGCCTTCCTGCATTCGCTTGTTAATTCGCTGTACAACCGGACCACCATAGATTTTAACCGGGGCACTTTCCGGGTCAAAGGAGATACCGTTGATATCAATCTGCCCTATGTGGATTATGGTTACCGCATCACGTTCTTTGGTGATGAGATCGAAGACATTGAAAGCATCGATGTGGTGACATCCAAGCGGATCGCCAAAATGGAAAACGCGGCCATCTTTCCGGCCAATCTCTATGTGGCACCAAAAGATATCTTACAACAGGTATTATATGAGATACAGGATGAAGTGGCCGCCCAGGCGGAATACTTCAAACGCGAAGGGAAATACATCGAAGCACAACGCCTTACCGAACGGGTGAACTATGATGTGGAAATGATCCGTGAACTGGGCTATTGCAACGGGATCGAAAACTATTCCCGCTTCTTTGACCGGCGGCGACCGGGCACACGCCCGTTTTGTCTGCTCGACTATTTCCCCAAGGATTTTCTCATGATCATTGATGAGAGTCACCAGACCATTCCCCAGGTAAGCGGGATGTATGGAGGTGACCGCAGCCGAAAACTGATCCTCGTGGATTACGGATTCCGTCTGCCCTCAGCCCTGGACAACCGCCCCCTGAATTTCCACGAATTTGAATCCATGACCAACCAGGTGGTCTTTGTATCTGCTACTCCGGACGATTATGAACTGGAAAAATGTGGCGGTATTGTGATCGAACAGGTGGTACGTCCGACCGGTCTCCTCGATCCGCCGATTGAAATAAGACCCAGTGTAAACCAGATCGACGACCTGCTCGATGAAGTAGATAAACGGATCAAAATGGGCGACCGGGTACTGGTCACAACACTCACCAAGCGTATGGCCGAAGAAATGGATAAATATCTCCATAAGATCAATATCAAATCCAAGTACATCCACAGCGAAGTGGATACACTGGAACGGGTTGAGATCTTACGGGAGTTACGGCTGGGTAAGATTGATGTGCTGGTGGGGGTCAACTTATTAAGGGAAGGGCTCGATCTTCCGGAAGTCTCCCTGGTGGCCATCCTGGATGCGGACAAGGAAGGTTTTTTGCGTAATGAAAAATCTCTCACACAAACCGCAGGCCGAGCCGCCCGGAATGTAAACGGACTGGTGATCTTCTACGCAGACAAGATGACCGACAGTATGCAGAAGACCATCGATGAGACGAACCGGCGCCGTGAAAAACAGGTAGCCTATAATATAGAACACGGGATCACGCCGAAGACCGTGATCAAATCCACCAAAGATGTATTTGCCCAGACCTCTGTACTTGATATCAAGGGATATGATCCCGCGGATCCGAACGCGATCCCGCCTGATGGCGAACTTGTAAGTGTGGCCGCTGAGGAACAGGCCGAGTACAAGACCATTCCTCAACTGGAAAAAGCCCTCGGTAAAGTCAAAAAGGAAATGGAGAAAGCCGCGCGGGACCTGGATTTTATGGAAGCCGCCCGCCTGAGGGACGAAATGTTCCTGATGCAGAAGAAACTGGAAGAGATGAAAAAGTAGTCGTTCGTAGATTTACGATTTGCCTCAGCGTATTAGTGCCCGATCTGATCAGATTCCTGATCAAAAGCTTTGCAAGAGGCAACGGCCCGGCCTATCTTAGCACTGTTATCCGAGAAACCAATTTTATTAAAATCCAATACATCCGTTATGAAAAGACGCGTTCGTAAAATCGCCAACTTTTTTGCCTTTAACCTCCTGTTCTTCGCCCTTTACCTGAATTTTATTCATCGTGACAAAGCCATTGCGGCTACCGGTACATCCGTGAATGCCTCTGCTGAAGCATTCAGTGGTACAACCAACGTGGATAATACCAATCCTGCCCAGCAAAATAAAGCAGAGGCCGCAATAGTGGTCGTAGGTAAAACACAGAATGTGGTGGTAAAGACTGCCGACAACAGCGCCCTGCGTCTGTCGATCAACTAAGTTTTGCAGCGTTAACATTAATGATAGATTGCCCCGGCCGAAACGCCGGGGTTTTTTTATTAATCCGAAAATCAAATAATCTTACAAGTTTTACTCACCCAAAAAAGTGGCTGGCTGCTGTGGTATCTCTTCTGTGGATTTATCCTCCGTAGCGTAAGCGAAGGAGGACTGTCGACTAATTCCTACCTTAGAGGCATGGATAAACGTGTATTTCTCCTCGACGCCTTTGCCCTGGTATTCAGGGCCTATTATGCCCTGATACGCAGCCCCCGCCTGACCTCCAAAGGCAAAAATACCAATGCGCAGTTTGGCTTTACCAATGCCCTGGTGGAACTGATCAACAAACAGAAGCCCTCTCATATGGCTGTTTGTTTTGATACATCGGCACCTACGGAACGTCATACCGATTTTGCTGATTATAAAGCCAACCGTCAGGAAACGCCCGAGGATATACTGCTCGCAGTACCGGATATCAAGAAGATCATTGAAGCCTTTAATATACCCATCATTTATAAAGACGGATTTGAAGCCGATGATGTGATCGGTACCCTCAGCAAACAAGCCGAAAAAGCCGGGTATGAAGTGTATATGGTTACACCGGACAAAGATTACGGTCAGTTAGTGTCGGATAAAGTAAAAATTTACAAACCCGCTTACCAGGGCAATGATGCGGAAATCCTGGGACCGGAAGAAGTCTGCGCCAAATGGAATATCAAAGAGGTGAGTCAGGTGGTGGATATGCTGGGTATGATGGGTGATGCGGTGGATAATATTCCCGGCATCCCCGGTGTGGGTGAAAAAACAGCGGCAAAATTCCTCGCTGAATACGGTTCACTCGAAAACACACTGGCCAATGCCGATAAGATCAAAGGCGCCATGGGCGAGAAAGTGAAGAAAGGAATGGAAATGGCGATCCTTTCCAAAAAACTGGCGACCATCATTACTGATGTGCCGGTGGAATTTCATGAAGAGGATTTCAAACTGAAAGACTGGAATAAGGAAAAGCTGAAAGAAATATTCAGTGACCTTGAATTTCGTACACTCGGCAAACGCCTGCTGGGTGAGGAGCTGCCTGCCGGCGGTCCGGCAACGGCAACGGGGAGCAAAGAAATACCCCAGGGTGTACAGACCGATCTGTTTGGTAATATTATTGAAACAGCGGCGCCGGCAAAGACAAGCAGTACCGATGACAGCGAAGAAGGCCCTTCTTTATCCGTAGAACATAATATCAACAACACCCCGCATCAATATGAAGCCGTGGAAGGAGAGGCCGCCATTAAAAAGCTGGTGGGTATACTGACAAAACATAAAGAGATCTGTTTCGATACAGAAACCACCGGCATAGACGCGAATGAAGCCGAGCTGGTAGGATTGAGTTTCTCGGTTAAACCCGGCGAAGCCTGGTATGTACCCTGTCCGGCCGATCAAGCTGCCACCAAATCCATACTGGCGCATTTTGAACCGCTGTTTGCCAGTACGGACATTACCTGGATCGGGCAAAACACCAAGTACGACCTGCTCATATTGAAGTGGTACGGCATTGAACCGTCAGGTAAAATCTTTGATACCATGCTGGCGCATTATGTCATTGAACCCGATGGTAAACGCAGCATGGATCTGCTGGCTGAAAAATACCTGGGCTATGAACCGGTGCATATTGAAGAACTGATCGGAAAAAAGGGAAAGACCCAGGGTACGATGCGGGACGTGGAGATTGAGAAAGTAAAAGAATATGCCGGGGAAGATGCCGATATCACCCTTCAGCTGAAAAATATCTTTACCCCGATGCTGAAGGAAAAAGAAGTGGAGAAGGTATTCAATGAAGTAGAGAACCCATTGGTGAAAGTGCTGGTGGATATGGAATATGAAGGCATTAAAGTGGATGTGGACTTCCTGAATGATTATTCCAAAGAACTGGAAAAAGACGCAAAGACCGCGGAAGAAAGCGTATACAAACAGGCAGGCGTCCGTTTTAACCTGGCATCGCCCAAACAACTGGGTGAAGTATTGTTTGATAAACTCAAACTGGACCCATCTGCCAAAAAAACCAAGACCGGTCAATACCAGACAGGTGAGGATGTGTTATTAAAACTCGCGGCCAAGGGTAACCCCATCGTGGATGATATCCTCACCTTCCGTGAACTCACCAAACTCAAATCCACCTATGTGGATTCTTTGCCCCAGCTGATCAATTCAAAGACCGGACGGGTGCATACTACCTATGGACAGGCCGTAGCGGTTACCGGAAGACTGGCTAGTAATAATCCCAATCTGCAGAATATACCGGTCAGGACTGACCGCGGTAAAGAGATCCGAAAAGCGTTTATACCACGGGATGATAAACATATCCTGATCTCTGCCGACTATTCCCAGATTGAATTACGCATCGTGGCCGCGATCAGCGGAGATCCCAATATGTGCCAGGCATTTAAGGATGGAACGGATATTCACACAGCCACTGCTGCGAGGGTCTACAATATACCCGTGGAAGAGGTAACGAAAGAAATGCGTTATAAAGCCAAGAGTGTGAACTTTGGGATCATTTATGGCCAGGGGGCGTTTGGTCTTGCCGATAACCTCGGTATTTCCCGTACTGAAGCCAAAGAGATCATTGATAATTATAAAAAGGAATTTCCGGGCATCCAGCAGTATATGGACAATACCATCAATTTTGCCCGTGAGCAGGGGTATGTGGAAACGCTGATGGGCCGCAAGCGTTGGTTACGGGATATCAACTCTTCCAACTTCACCGTACGGGGTTTTGCGGAACGAAATGCGATCAACTCACCCATCCAGGGTACTGCGGCGGATATGATCAAGCTGGCGATGCAGAAAGTACATGCCGCTTTGAAAAAGGCAAACATGAAAAGCCGGATGATCCTGCAGGTGCATGATGAACTGGTATTTGATGCATTGAGAACTGAAGTCAGTGAACTGAAGCCCCTGATTCTCGAAAATATGGAGTCGGCCCTGCTGCTGCCCCATGATGTACCGGTGATCGCCGAATGCGGGGAAGGAAATAACTGGCTGGAAGCACACTAATTTCTAACAAAAGTCAGATGAAATAGGTGTACAGTTCCATAAGTTTGCACTCTTATGCAGCCCGTAATCTACTATTGTTATGATGCCTACTGTGGCTGGTGCTATGGTTTCAGTCCTGTTATTAAAAAAATAGCGGATGAGTGGAAAGACCGCATGGGATTTGAAGTCCTTTCCGGTGGCATGATCCCCAAAGAAGCGGCCCGGCCGGTGAGTACGATCGCGGGTTATATCAGCGAAGCCTATAAAACGGTGGAAGAGCGGACCGGCATTCAGTTCGGGCCTGATTTTCTCTGGCATATGTTCAACCCGGATCTGAGCGACTGGTTCATGCATTCCGAAAAATCCGCCGCAGCATTGTGTATTTTCAAAGAGATCCCCCCTGATCTGCAGGTATCGTTTGCTTCCGATCTTCAATATGCGCTCAATTTCGAAGGGCGCGACCTCACCGACGATGAAGCCTACCGGCATCTGCTCCTGAAATACGGGATCCCGGAAGAAACATTTTACTCCCGGCTGAACAGTACGGAGTACATCGAAAAAGCGCATTATGAATTCACCCTTTGCAAGCAACTGCAGGTAACGGGCTTTCCGCAGGTATTACTGCAGACCGGCGAACAACAGTTTTACCTGCTGGCAAAAGGCTATACCGATTACGAAACCTTAAATGCCCGGTTCCTTTCCGTTTGGAAAGAAATAAATAAAGAAACCGGCCATTGATAAAATATTTCTCGTATGATCTTAACTGTTACACTCAATCCCTGTATTGATAAAAGTTCCCGGGTGGAAAAAATGAAACCCGAAAGCAAACTGCGTTGTACTGAAGTGGTGAACGAACCCGGTGGCGGCGGGATCAATGTGAGCAAGGCGCTGAAGAAACTGGAAACCTCCTCTGTGGCCCTCTTCCCCGCTGGCGGACATAACGGGGATATGCTCTGTTCCTTATTAAAAAAAGAGGGCATCCTCTTTCATGCGGTGGATACCGAAGTAGAGACCCGGGAAAACTGGATCGTGCTCGAAACCTCCACCAACAGCCAGTACCGCTTTACCTTTCCCGGACGGGAAGTGCTGGAAGAAACGGTAAAGACCATGGTGGACCAGATCCGTTCCTTTGCTCCCAGTTTTGTCGTGGCAAGCGGGAGCCTTCCTCCCGGACTACCTGATTATTTCTATGGATTGATTGTAAAAAATGCAGCGGCGGTAGGTGCCCGTTGTATTGTGGATACCAGCGGGCCGGCCTTGCAGGCACTCAAGGGTAAACATGCATTCCTCATCAAACCCAATATCGGGGAGCTTTGTAAAATGCTGAATGTGGAATGGCTCGATAAAGATGAAGTGCCCGACGCGGCCCAGCAGGCGATCCGTGATGGCTTTGCCGAGATCATGGTGGTATCCATGGGACACCTCGGTGCCTGGCTGATCAATGAAGAGAAACGGTATTTTGTAGAGGCCCCGTCCGTAGAAAAAAAGAGTACGGTGGGCGCAGGCGACAGCATGGTGGCCGGTATCACGTATTCATTGCAAAAAGGAAAGACCTTAAAAGAAGCCATCCAGTTTGGCGTGGCCTGTGGCAGTGCCGCAACGATGAACGATGGCACCCAGTTGTTCAATAAAGCCGACGCGGAACGGTTGTACGCGATCATCAATGAAAAATGATATCCGGAACCGGGAAGACCTCCTGCAACTGGTGACCCTCTTTTATGAGAAGTTACTGGCTGATAAAAGCATCTCCTATTTATTTACGGATATTGCGAAGATCGACCTGGACCATCATCTGCCCGTGCTGGTTGATTTCTGGGAAAATGTATTGTTTCAATCTGACACTTACCGGAAAAATGCCATGCAGCCGCACCTGGACCTGCACCAGCAATCCCCCCTTACCAGTGAACATTTTATAACCTGGTTGCGCTATTTCAAGGAGTCAGTGGATGAATTGTTTGACGGTGAAAAAGCATTCATTGCAAAAGAAAGAGCCACCAGTATTGCTACGGTGATGCAGATAAAGATCGGTCAGCTGAAAAATACCTGACCATCGGGGCGCTGTTCCTTTTATTTTTTCAGCATTTTCTCATACTGCGCGATCCACTGATCCGGGCTGAGCTTTGCCGCGAGTTCTCCGATGAGTGTAAAAGGAATATCCTCCTGCTTCTTATACCGTACACAGCTTTTACCCATATCCAGTTTTTTAGGAGAGGCTTTGGCATGCGCCTCCGTAAACCATTTCAGCAGTTTGGGATCGCCGTAAATACCCATATGATAGAAGTTCACACTGTTCTTTTGTGAAGCCAGTCCCATGAAAGGAAGCGGATCTTTGGGATTACAATGATAGCCGGACGGATATTTAGTGTGGGGCACCACCCAACCGATCATGCCATAGTTCATACACTCCTGGAATCCTTTCGGCATATTTTTTTTGATCACTTTTCTGAATTCGTTGATGATCTTTTGCCGGTCTTCGGGCAATTCAGCGATATAGGCATCAACAGTGGTTGCTTTGGATTGCATAGAAATAGAAAGTTGAATGATTGAAAAATTAAATTCAAGGCATGATAAAGTACCGGTTATTTCCCGCCCGGTACGGAATGCAGCCCGATCCGGTTGCCTTCCGTATCAATGAATACAGCCATGTAGCCGTATTCGGGGGAGATCTCGGTTTTGGGTACCATGATCGTCCCTCCTGCAGCTTCCACTTTATCCAGCACCTGCTGTACATCGGGATTGCCATTGAGATAGATCAGCGGTCCGTCTGTCAGGGAAGGTTTATGAAAGCCACCGCTGTCCACCACAGCTCCGCCCACCTGGGTCATCATATCATCCAGGGGGAACATCCGCATCCGGATATTGGGCATATCAAGTACGGCTAAGCTTATACCGAATATGGTTTCATAAAAACGGGTGGCGCGTTCCAGGTCCGTTGCCGGAATTTCGAACCAGCTGATCGCATGCTGCATGTCGTTGATTTTAGCAAAAGTTCCGGCTTTTTCCGGAATTTTCAGGCGCCGCTCATAAAAAAACCGTCCCCTGGAAAAGGAACGGTTTGTTGCTTATGCTTATACGAAAAAGGTTATTGCTGGTTTCCGCCACCGCCTTGTCCGCCACCACCGCCACCAGGACGCTGAGGACGCATAGAGGGCTGGATCTTTTCCTTCCAGATGGCGTACTGCTCGGGAGAAAGGACGGCCTTCAGGATCTCCTCCTGGGCTTCCGAGTACTTCTGTCTTTCCGCCATCATGGTCTCACGATCAGGCCGCTCACCGCCGGCCATAATCTCCTGCATACGGGCTTCCTGCTTTTTGTAGAGAACGGTCAGGGCTGTATCCACTTTGGCCATCAGGGCCGGGTCGAGTTTAAAGGCACTATCCAGCTTATTATGAATGCGGGCCACCCTTTCTGCGGGGGTCTGACGCTGAAAACCACCAGGCTGGGCGTAAACGGCTGCTGACAGGGAAATAGCGGTCAGCAGGAGGAAAAACATCTTTTTCATTGACAAATTGATTTAAAGTAAAGGAAAGTTCCGCCTTATAGGACGCAGGATCCGGGAAAAACGTTCGGGTTCCGGGAAACTTTAATCTGAAATCTACCGATTTGGCAGAACTCAAGTATCTTGCAGTCCCTAATTATTAAAAAAGATATGGAATACAGTAAATTAGTTGCCGTGACCGGTCTCCCGGGATTATTCGAATTACTCAGCAGTAAAACCGACGGAGCCATCGTGCGTTCCCTGGAAGATAAAAGCACCCGTTTTGTGTCCACCCGGGTCCACAACTTTTCTCACCTGGAAAGTATTGAAGTATACACGGTTCGTGATAATGTAAATCTGGTGGATGTATTTACCGCCATGGATAAAGCCGGTATCAAACTGCCGGATGAAAAAGACGCTGCAGCCGTTAAAAGTTATTTTGGAAAAGCTTACCCCGATATGGATTTTGAGCGGGTGTATGCCAGCGATATGAAGAAAATGGTGAAATGGTTCGCCATCCTGAAAGCCGCGAATGTAGAGCTCAAACTGAGCGAACTTCCCGAAGAAGAAGAGGAAGTGGAAGTGGTGGAAGCCGCACCGGAACCTGTTGCAGAAGAGAAACCTGTAAAAAAGACAAGAGCGAAAAAAGAACCCGCTGAAAAAACAGCCGAAGCCACAGAAGAGAAGCCCAAGAAAGCTCCTGCCAAAAAGAAAAAAGCAGAATAATATTGTTCAATAGCAGCCCATCGGGTGCTGCAAGCCGGAGCCAGCCTGTTTGTTCAGGATGGCTCTTTGCTTTTAAAATAAGATTACCATGAAACTCAGCGCCGATATTCAAAAACTGCCCCGGCATTTTTTACCGGAAGACTTTGCGATACTGAACTGGGAAAGTCTGGCTCCCTATTTCAGTAACCTGGAAGAACGTGTGATTGATAGTGCAGCCGATCTGGAACAATGGCTCAAAGATGCCAGTGAACTCGAGGCCGTGATCAGTGAAGATGCCTGCTGGCGTCAGATCCGGATGACCTGTGATACGGAGAACAAGGAACTGGAGGAATCCTTCAATTTCTTCATGATGGAGATCCAGCCAAAGATCCAGCCCTATTCCGATAAACTGAACCGGAAACTGGTGGAATGTCCCTTTACCAGTCAGCTGGACCCTCAAAAATATTTTACCTACCTGCGGAATGTAAAGAAGAATATCGACCTCTTCCGCGAAGAGAATATTCCCATTACGGCCGAACTGAATGTGATGCAACAGCAGTTTGGCATGATCTCCGGGAAAATGACGATCGACGTAAACGGACAGGAATACACTTTGCAACAGGCTGCCAAATTTCTGGAAGATGCAGACCGGGGATTACGTGAATCCGTATACCGCAAGATCAGCGAACGGCGGCTGCAGGATAAAGAAGCCCTGAATGATTTATTCAGCACCTTATTGCAAAAGCGTCACCAGGTGGCCCTGAACGCCGGTTTTGCCAATTTCCGCGATTACCGTTTCCTGGAGCTCGGCCGCTTTGATTATTCCAAAGAAGATTGTTACCAGTTTCATGAAGCAGTCAAACTGCATGTCATGCCCCTGGTAAATCAGTTATATGCTGCTAAAAAACAAAAACTGGGACTCGCAGAACTGCGCCCCTGGGATATTGAAGCAGAACCGGCCGGTACCCAACCCCTTCGTCCGTTTCAGACCGGGGCTGAACTGACCGAAAAGACGATTCAATGCTTTCAAACCATGCAGGGTTTCTTCGGGGATTGCTTAGCGAAAATGCGGGAAATGGGCCGGCTCGACCTGGAAAGCCGGAAAGGAAAGGCCCCGGGTGGCTATAATTGCCCCCTGGCTGAAACCGGTGCTCCCTTTATTTTCATGAATGCAGCCGGTACACTGGATGATGTGACCACCATGGTACACGAAGGCGGACATGCCATTCATTCCTTTCTCTCGCATGAACTGGAACTGACCGGTTTCAAAGAATACCCCACGGAGATCGCCGAAGTGGCCAGTATGAGTATGGAACTCTTTTCTATGGATCACTGGCAGGTGTTCTTTCAGGAAGCAGAAGAACTCAAGCGGGCAAAGGAACAACAACTGGAACGTGTGATCACCATCTTCCCCTGGATCGCCACGATCGATAAATTCCAGCACTGGGCCTATGAAAACCCTGAACATACCGTTGTCGAAAGAGCGGAAAAATGGCTGGAGATCCTGAATGAATTCTCCTCACCGGAGATCGATTTTTCGGGACTGGACGGATATCGTCTTTACTCCTGGCACCGGCAACTGCACCTGTTTGAAGTGCCGTTCTATTATATCGAATACGGGATCGCCCAATTGGGTGCAATCGGTTTATGGAAGCAATACAAGCAAGATCCTGAAAAAGCAGTCAGCAATTATGTAAATGCCTTGCGTCTTGGCGGGACCAAAACCCTGCCCGAATTGTTCAAAGCCGCTGGTTTACAATTCGATTTTTCACCGGCTGCCATAAAAGATCTGATGGAATTCGTTAAAACTGAACTGGATAGCCTCTGATCCATAAAAAATACCCTGAAAGTGGTATATCATTTTTTCGGAAATGTGAAAACAGGATACTACATTTGATTCAGAAAAATAGATGCTCCATTGCATTGAACCATATTGCTGCATTGAACCATTGCAGCTGACATAGCTACTAATCAGAGCCTTAACCTAAAGTCCCGATGTTTCTACACCGGGGCTTTGTTTTTCTTCGCCCTCCGTAGCTTTAGCGGAGGAGGGTACATCGGTAGTCATGCTAAGAAACTATCACCTGTTCCCCGAAATTTTAGGGTAAAGCAACAAATTATGCCTTGCAATTTTTACAAACCCCCTCCACCACCACTTCCACATGACTCGTTGTATAACCTTTGGGTAGTTTTATTTCGGGGGTGACCACATCGTCGAGACAATAGGTATTGCCACATTTATCGCACATAAAATGAATATGGTGATCATGGTGATGACCACCGGCACAATCGTCCTTACATAAGGCGTAACGAATGGAATTATCAGCCGTGGGAATGGTATGAATGATGCCCTTTTCAACAAAAGCCTGCAGGGTGCGGTATACGGTAACGCGGTCAAATTTTTCGCCGGCTTTTTTTTCAATGTCGCCATGGGCCAATGCACCGGGCTGTTCCAGGAAGAGATGCAGGATCTTACGGCGGCTTTCCGTTACACTGAGATCACTGCGCTTCAGGAGAGAAGCGATACGCGTCTCTATATCTTGTATTGTTTGCTTGGGCATATGGTCGTATTAAAGCCGGTTACTCTTTCAACAATTTCTTTGCATCACGGATCATGTCCATCACTTCCTGTTTTTTGATCCCATCATAAATTTTGCGCACATCCCCGTTACGGTCCACCAGGGCCCAGAACTGGGTATGCAAAAACTGGTCCTCGATCCGCTTCAGGTTATTATTCGGATCGTCAATGGTATAACTGATCCGGGCAGTATTATACAGGCTGTCCTTGCGACCTGTGAGAAAGATCCAGCGGCGATGATCCACATTCATGGAGTCCGCATACTTTTTGATCTGCGGCACTGAATCCGTTTCCGGGTCGCAGGTATGCGAAAGGATCAGGAAATCCTTCTCGTCCTTCATTTCATTGTACACCTCCCGCAGGTGGTTATTCATGATCGGGCAAATGGTCTTGCAGGTAGTGAAAAAATATTCTGCCACATACACTTTACCGGCTACGTCTTTCTCGGTAAAAGGCTGGCCATCCTGGGTGGTAAACCGGAAAGGACGTACAAAACTCACCGGCACCACTTTAGGGGTGGTGAATCCGGGGATGATCTGGGCCAGGACAAAATAGAAGCCCAATGCCAGTGTCACAAAAAACAAGGTATATATCCAGCCCTTTTTCGACATAATGAATCGGTTAAAAAACAAAGTTACGCCCCGGATAGTTCAGATTGACCAATGACTTAAGATTTTGCAACTAAGTTGCTTTTTCATACCTTTACCGGCTCGCATGAAAAGTAAAATCAATTGGGACGCATTAGGTATCGGGGCCTCACTGGCCTGCGCGATCCATTGTGCGCTGCTGCCCCTGTTTTTCAGCACCCTCCCGCTTTTTGGCATCAATATCATTCATCATCTCGGGTTCGAGATTGGTATGATCGGGCTGGCCCTCGTGATCGGCACTTACTCTTTGTACCACGGTTATAAAAAGCACCACCACAGTCTCCTGCCGATGAGTTTGTTTTATACAGGATTTGTCTTCCTGGTACTGAAACAGTTTTTCCTCGAATTCCATAACTGGTTACTGATCCCTGCGGTAATACTGATTGTAATAGCCCACGTAAATAATTACCGCTCCTGTCAGGTGCATAATCATGCACATGCGGACGACTGTGACCACTGACCGGTTTCCGTTATTTCCCCTATCTTAAATAAAATATTTACGCATGAGAGCCCCCTTGCTGTTCATCTGTCTGATCATGTCCATGAACATTCACGCCCAATCGCCCGACGAAACGGCTATCCGTCAGTTACTAGATCAGCAGACCGCTGCCTGGAACCGGGGCGATATCGACCGCTTCATGGAAGGTTATTGGGAAAATGATTCCCTGATGTTCATTGGTAAAAGCGGGGTTACCTACGGATGGACCAATACACTGAATAACTATAAACGGGGTTATCCGGATACCGCGGCCATGGGAAAGCTCCGATTCGAACTACTGACGGTAAAAAGACTATCGGATGAATATTACTTTGTAGTAGGGAAATGGTTCCTGCAACGCAGCATCGGGAATATTGGCGGTCATTACAACCTGCTCTTCCGGAAAATAAAAGGGAAATGGGTGATCATAGCCGACCATAGCAGTTAAGCGATCTGCAGTTTCTGCTGCAGTCTTCCAAATACAAAATAAGACAGCCCCAGTCCGAAAGAAGAGAAGAGGATATCAAAGTAATCAAAGGTCCGGCCAAATACCGGGATCAGTTGCAGATATTCATTCAAGACCAGCATTCCAAAACCAAGCAGGCAGAACTGACGCAGATCGGCCAATCCATCTACTTTTAAGATCCTGGCGATGATATGATTTCGTCCGCTGAAAAACCAGCAGGCCGCAAAAGGCAACAGGAATGACCCGAGAAAATTGGGGGCGATGCCGAGGAAAAAATGCAGGGGCTGATCAAAATGAAAAAAAGGACGGATAAACAGTTTAATCGTCCAGATCAGTAATGCACCGGCAATGACCATCCGTTTACTTAGCTGCTTTATCTCCATGCGGTTGTTGAATGATTCTCTAAAATAAGGATATCCGTAAGCCCGGCCATCCCGTCCCGAGGGTATTTTCAGGCTTTCTTCCAGGTCCTGTACAAATAACGAACCAGCCCGAAAAAAGTAACAACAAACAAAATGTAAAAAATAATACTGCCTGTAAGGGGTACAGCGCCCACCTGGGCCAGTTTGAAATAAAGACCGGCCGTAACCGCGGCCAAAGCCCATAGCAAGGTCAGCGCCACTGAATTGAGGATCTTTACAAAAAAGACTTTGATATCATTGTCCCAGCCCTGCTCCATATATTGCATTAAGGAAACAAGTTACTACTATTTATCCCTTCGGAATGATCCTGTTCAACGGATCAGCAGACTCCTGAACTCAGCGGAGTCGCCATTGAATACATTGAAATCAACCGGTGATACGATCCCGTTGACCCGCCCGCGGTCACTGTGCTGCCAAAGCACCCATCCCCTATTGATCCTTGGCTGAGCCGGCTGATAATAATGGGCCACCCAAAGCGGATAGTCATCAAATTCCTTGCCCAGGTACCGGTTATAAAAATCGACATTGGTATAAATAATGGGCTTCACCCCGTAATGAGCTTCCACGATCTGCAGCCATTCTTTCGTTTCTCTTCTCAGCTGCGTCAATGGGGTACTGTTCAGTTGCTCCACATCCAGCACCGGGGGAAAATCGCCTTCTTCCAGATCCACTTCACTGATAAAATTTGTTGCCTGTGCTTTGCCATCCCTGGAAGGTGTAAAGAAATGATAGGCCCCGCGTACGATTCCGGCCTCTTTTGATTTTCTCCAGTTACGCCGGAACTGAGGATCGGTATAACCGGTACCTTCCGTGGCCTTGATAAAGGCAAACCCCAGTTGGATCTCTTTTACCTTCATTCCCTTCACCCCATCCCAGGAGATCAGGTGCTGGTATTTCGATACATCAATCCCGTGAATGGAGTAACCTCCGGGAATGGAGATCCCGAATGCGGGATAATGAGTATACCGGGCCTCGCGCAACTGCCACCATTGCCAACCCCTCCATCCCGCCACAGCAAACAGTACGAGCAGAATGAGGAAAAGGATAAACCGGCGGACTTTTTTCTTTTGCTTGGCGGTGGGCATGTGGGACGTGAAATTACAAAGGGAAAATGAGTGGAATTGTTAAGAATGTGAGTGGTCAGTAGTGAGTAGTCTACTTTAGGAGTTCCACTCACCATTCACTACTGACCATTCACCACTCACTCCACGATCCGAAGCTTCGCATAATTCAGCATGATCTTCTTCTCCCCGTTATGTTCAAACTTCACGGTGGCAATGGGATTATGAGCAGCGCCTTCCATTTTCATGACCTCCCCGAAACCGAATTTCTGGTGTTCTACTTTTTGGCCGGCCTGCAGATTCGAGGTATCGCTGGCTACAAAATCTTCGGAGGGTTT
>CALRQQ020000022.1:0-17642 GCA_943370345.1 Chitinophaga pinensis | reverse complement strand
CAGGTATACAACAATATCATGCACTACGGCAATACCACTGCGGCTTCCGTACCCATCGCATTATGCGAAGCCTGGGAAGCGGGTAAGGTAAAAGACGGCGATCTGGTTTGTTTGGCCGCCTTCGGCAGCGGCTTTACCTGGGGCAGTGTATTGTTAAATTGGTAATTCCTTCGCAACTTCTTTCGTGTTTCACCGTCTGAAGTATATAACTTATAACCATGAGGCCTCTCCTTTTTTTATTAGCTGCCTTCCTGCTTGGTGGATCAACAGATGCCCAGCAACGCTGGACCGTGAGTTACCAGAAACAAATTAAACTGAAATCCGTCGAAGAAGATCCGGAGAAAAATACCATCGGCATTAAAAGAAGCCGGCTCTCTGCCGCCGGCGATCTGATCATCACCTTCAAAGTCAATGATGGTACGGTGAACCGGACCGTTATGGCCGATGACAGCAGCCGCTCCGGTATCAAAAGCTGGGAAAAAGTAAAGAAGACCCTCGTCATTAAAGCCACTGACCTGCGGAAACTTTTCAAATCAAGAGATAAAATTCTCTTCTACTTTACCGAGATACCCAAAGATCCGGAGAAAGCGGCTGTAGTTAGGATGCGGCCGGTGCATTTGTTTACGTTGGTGGTAAAGTAATGCTCGTTGTTCATGGTTCGGCAAGCTCACCATGACACGAGCTATCCGTTGTCACCCTGAGTAGTCCCGCAAAAGAATATTTACAGGGTATTTGAAAAGTTGTGATGCGGGACGTATCGAAGGGCGGCACGCTCAGGGTGACAACAGACTTGCCTTACAACTACCTCCACTTCCGTACTTTTGCTCATGTCCCGTCACATTCTCTATATCATCAATCCCATAGCCGGTACCCGGACCAAAAAAGACCTGCAGCAGTTTATCGAGCAAAAGACAAAGGCAGCCGGTTTTGCCTACCAGGTATTCCCTTCTGTGGCGAGTGGCGATTACTCTTTTTTATTCCCGATCATAGCAGAACAGGGTATTACGGATGTAGTAGTGGCCGGTGGCGATGGTACGATCAGTCAGGTAGTGAACAGCCTGCGGGAGCAGCCCGTGAACTTCGGGATCATTCCCTGTGGCTCAGGTAACGGACTGGCCTTATCGGCCGGTATTTCCAAACAACCGGAAAAGGCCTTACAGGTGGTGCTGAAAGGTAAAGCGATCCCGACGGATGGTTTTTTGATCAATGGTCATTTTTCCTGCATGTTATCCGGAATTGGTTTTGATGCCAAAGTAGCTCATGAATTTGCCCAACAATCACAACGCGGACTGAAAACCTATGCTTCACTGGTCAGCCGCAATTTTTTCAATGCGGCCGCGTATCCTTTTACGATCAATACAAACGGTTTCAGCTTCAATACGGATGCGTACTTCATCAGCATCGCCAACAGCAACCAGTTTGGTAATCATGTCACCATTGCTCCCAAGGCCAGTCTGTCCGATGGATTGCTCGATATCGTCATCATCCGGAAAATGAGTAAACCGATGCTGCTCTTTCATCTGCTGAAACAGGTGATCAGCGGTAAGCCCCGGAAAGCGGAAGAAAAAATGCTGAATCAAGCAGTGATCTATTTTCAGTCAGCAGCCCTCCGCATCAGTAATCCGTCAGCTGCTCCCTTGCATATTGATGGAGATCCGACAGAGACAGCCGGTGAGTTTGAGATCCTCGTATTGAAGAAGTGTTTCCGGCTGATCTGCCCGGCTGATTAACGGGTGGCCGGTACTTTCAACAATTCCTTAACGCGATTGAAGTTTTTCTGATTATTCTCCGCCCCGATCGATCGCATGATATCCCTTGCTTCCATTTTGGTGAGGTGGAAGTTAAGGGCCGCTTTATTCTCCGCATTATCCGATTGGTATTGAAAAGATACTTTATGGAAACCAATTCCGTTGACCGTGGTAAAATAATCCAGCATATCATTCTGGGAATACTCCATCATCTTGAACCAGTTGTGCTGTAATAAAAGAAAAGGCTTCGTGGCATGGTCAGTAATATCATTCGACAAATACGGGGTCTCCCATCCACCCGCCTGCCGGTCGCGGATCTGAATGAGCAATACCCCACGCGTATTGGCCTTGATCCAGTCTTCAAAACTGGATAAAAACCGGAGGGTGGTTTCCTGTCCGTAATTATCACGCAACCCCGCATCCATCACATCTATGACCGGATCAGAAGGTAACCATACATTGGGTAATACCACCGGGAAAGTGGCATTCATCCGCAGGGCTGTCAGCATCCGGATGTTATAGGGATCCTGCTGTTTAAAGAAAGAAACAAAATCCACTGCATCCGGATCGGCCAGCGGAATAGCGGTACTGTCTACATCCCCGCGCATCATAAAGCGGATGGGCTGTGTGGATATGATCATCTTGCGGCTGTCGCGGGTGATCACGGAGCTGAAGAACATCAGGGGGATCCGGGCATTCTTTTCGTCCTCCACATAATCCTTCAGTTGTTTATCGAGGAAACCACGGGTGTTCTCGCTTAATTTCTGTTCAAAAGAATACCCCCTGTCTTTTACATATCGGTAAGGACCCACGGAAAACTTCTGCGCCGGGGCGATCAGGTCACGGGCGAAAAAGGACGTGAAGAGCGGATTGAGCAGATCCCCGGAGATATCACTGATATATTCTTTGTTCTGCAGATGGATATTCTCTCCTTTCAGTTTACGCAGGTACAATTCCCTGAAATAAGCGGCGCCGATCATACCGCCCGAAGCTCCGTTGATCAGAAAGGTTCGTTTCATGATCTCTCCGTTCGTGATACTGTCTAGCTCCTGCAGCACTCCCATGGTGAACGTAGCGCTGCGGTGACCACCCCCGCTGGTATTAATGAGTACCAGTAAGGGCTTGCCGCTGGTATCCCCCTGTTTTTGCTTCCAGGTATCCAGCACTTTCAGCATATTCTGTTTATCGGCCGTCATATTGGCCGTGGTACTCAATGCGGCCAGGTTCTCACGGGTATAGTGCGGGCGTTCAGATTTATTCCAGTAATTGAGCCCGTAGGCTTTGTTACGGGGATCGATCCATTCCAGCTTATAAAAAACATTGAGCAAAATGATCAGTCCGATCAGGTAGGGAATGCCCCAGCTTTGTAAAAAATAGGTCACGGCCCCTGCCACCCCGATCAGGATGGAGAAAAAGATCGTGATACTGCCGGCGGCCGGTAACTGGAAGAATGTATTATCCAGCAGGAAACCGATCCCGATCAGGAAGAGAAAGGCCGCAAATACGGATAATATAGCGGCAATATGATGTCCCTTGAAGATTGCTACCACAAACTCCTCGGTATAATGCGAAACATCCCTGGCAGCGCGCAGCCGGAACGGTGTTTCAAGGTACGTGTGTACGGTGATCAATGGTTTATCATGATACACTTGTTTGACAGCGGATAAATGGGTGATATAATTTTTCGGCTCTGCGATCACTGGCATCATCCGCTGCAGGATATTCCGGTCGGCCTGGAAAAAATAGATGAGGGAAGCAGCAATAATAAAAATGAATCCGCTGAAAAAGCCGCCGAAGAAAAAAAGGATCTCAGTGTTTCTGACCAGCTCCTTCGTTTGAAGGAAATGGGTGGCCTTAAAAAAATAAAAAACCAGGAAGATCAGCGGAATGAGGGCATTATTGATACAGAATTTCAGGAAAGGGTTGGTGGCCGCGGCCAGGAAACGAAAATATTTACTGAACAGGATAAAAGAGGTGATATTCCAGCTCATGATGAACATCCCGATCGAAGCACCAACGATGGCATAACTGATGGAATTGACATTGCCCAGGTATTCGGGTGCAAGAAAAAGGGAATCGGCGCCGAAGGTCTTCATGAACGATCCGTTGACCGTACTGAATAGAATAAACCAGAACAACAAGAGTACCTGGTACTTCCTGAAGTGAAGGAATAATAACTGAACCGGGAAAGAGTGATAGAGTCCTTTGAGCCAGGCTTTCATCAGATGGTTAATAGTTCCCTCTAAAATAACATTTATTCAGGGCCTTTGCAAAATAAGGCCAGGAGGTAAAATGTTAAATCGGATCTTACCGGCGCACTCTATAAAGCAACCATACCTGGGATAGCAACAGGGCCATCGCCACCAGCTGGTGAAGCTGGGCCATCCATTCAAACAAGCCCCATTGGTTGGGAACGATCTCCGTGCTGGAAAGTACCGACAAAATACCCAATGCCACCTGAATACTCACTAAGAAAGCGGGGATCCAGCGTTTATTCTCCAGTGATGCGGTGGAGGCAGATCTAAACAGGAGGCTGGCCTGCCAGAACACCCCGGCCAATAAAAGATAAGCGAGGCCACGGTGAATAAAATGGATCGTGATGCGGTTATCGATCAGGTCCAGAAGTCCGCCTTCCTGTCCGAACATATTAGGAGGAATGATACTGCCATTGATATCCGGCCAGGTGGGGGCGGCGGTGGCTGCTTTATGTCCGGCCATAAAGGCGCCGTACACTAATTGCAGCAGCAACAGCACGAGTATGCCGGTGGTGAGTTGATTGATCTTTTTATGAACTACGATCCGCTCTTTAGGCACCAGTAATTCCAGAGCAAACCAGAAAGTGTAAGAAAGCAGTCCGAGAGCCAGCACAAAATGCATGGCCAGTTTGGCCGGTTTTACATAGATCGCATCGCCGGTCAGTCCGCTGGCCACCATGATCCAGCCCACTGCCCCCTGAAGAGCTCCGAGCAAAAAGAGGATGATCATGGGTTTGACCATGGACGGTTTGAACCGCTTCTGAAGCAGGAAAATGATAAAGGGCACGGCAAATACCACACTGATCAGGCGGGCCCAGACCCGGTGAAACCATTCCCAGAAAAAAATGAACTTAAAATCCCTGATCGTGAAGCCGGAATTCAGCAACTGGTATTGCGGAGTGTCCTGGTATTTGTTGAACTCCGTCATCCACTGCTGCTCATTCATTGGCGGCAGGGTGCCGGTCACCACATTCCATTCCGTAATGGATAATCCCGATCCGGTCAGCCGGGTGATACCGCCCAATAATACCTGTATGATGATCATTCCCACACCCACCAGTAACCAGATGGCGATGGGGCGGGAGGAGGGGGAGTTTAGGTCGCTCTTCATTGCGTAAAGTTAACAAGTTAAGCGGTTGAAAGGTTGACGGGGAAGGTTGAAAAGCCTGCGTGCCGGACAAGCTTTTCAACTTGTGAACTTCCCAACAGCCTAAATCAATAAATTGCATCTATGTTATTGTCCTGCTATAAGGAAACACAAAAGGAAGCCGGTTGTGATGAAGCCGGCAGGGGCTGTTATGCCGGACCGGTATTTGCGGCAGCGGTGATATTGCGCCCGGATTTTTATCACCCGGTATTGAATGATTCCAAGCAGTTGAGTGAAAAACAGCGGGAGGAACTGCGGCCCCTGATCGAAAAAGAAGCCATGGCCTGGGCAGTAGCCAGCGTGGGACAGGAAGAGATCGATCAGATCAATATCCTCAAAGCTTCTATCAAGGCCATGCACCTGGCCATTGAACAGTTAAAGAAAAAACCCAACTTCCTGCTGATCGATGGCAACCGGTTTTATCCGTATAAAAAAATACCGCACCAGTGTTTTGTAAAAGGAGATGGACGTTTTGCTTCCATTGCGGCCGCCAGTATTTTGGCCAAGACCCACCGGGATGAATACATGATAAAACTCCATGAACAGTTTCCGCATTATGGCTGGGATAAAAACAAAGGCTACGGTACGGCCATCCACCGGAAAGCGATTGAGCAATATGGGTTATGTGAACACCACCGGAAAAGTTTCAATCTGTTGCCCTCGCACCAGGAGTTATTTTAATGCTGGCAAAGCGAGCTTTTTCTAAGTACACCCTTCGGCAGGCTCCCCGAACCATCACTCATTCCACTCCCCCAACCCCTGTCTTACTAACTCCGGTTCATCCCCCGTACAATCAATGATCGTGGAAGGGATCATTCCCCCGATACCTCCGTCAATGATATAATCCACTTCATGCGGAAAATTCTGGTACATCACTTCCGGATCGGTATAGTCTTCCACCATGGTACCTGGTAAGGAAGCACTGAGGATCGGGCGACCCAGTTCCTTGATGATCGCCTGGGCAATGGTATTATCAGGAATCCGTAATCCGATCGTATCTTTTTTACTCTGCAGGATCTTCGGCACCAGTTTACTTGCCGGCAGAATAAAGGTATATGGACCGGGCAGGTACTCCCTTAATAAACGAAAAGTGGGATTAGGGATCGGCTTTGAATATTCACTCAGGTGAGAAAGATCATTGCAGATAAAAGAGAGCTGAGCTTTCTTCGGATCCACTTGTTTGATCTTACAGATCCGCTCTATCGCTTTTTGCTGTAAAATATCACAACCGAGTCCATAAACTGTATCAGTAGGATAAATAATAATTCCTCCTTTTTGCAGGCTTTCCACCACCTGTTTGATCAGGCGGGGCTGAGGATCCTTTGGATGAATACGAAGAAGCATAGCAATTCGAGCCGGTTAAATATAGCGCTATTTGAGCTAAGAGGCTAATAATTAGACAGGTAGGAAGAACAAAAAGCTGCATTTAGGTAAGAAATGTTCAATATTCAATGCTCAATTTTCAATTGGCATTGGCCTCCTGACGGTTATTTGTTTGAGAAAACAACAACTTCTCTGGTGTAAAATATCAGCTGAAACTTGTGAATTCAACTTCTTTCCGCTTCGTTGATAATCTATGTTTGACATTCAATTGAGCAATATGGATAACAGAAAGTTTGACCTGGAGGAACGATTGATTGAATTTACCTGTAATATGATTGAAGTAGTTGAGGCATTACCGAATAGCAGGTCTGGCAATTATATTGCGGGGCAATTAATCAGATCGAGTCATTTCCCTCAATTAAAAAAAAGGACCGTACTCTCCGTACGGTCCCCTATTATCTGTTTACTATTCCCTATTCACTATTCTCTATTCTCTATTCACTAACTAATCGTCCAGATCTCATTTCCTTTCAGCAGCTTATCCAGATCAGCCGGTTTGCGGGATTTGGATTCAGCGATCTGAGCGGCCATCACATCTTCATAGCAGGGACGATCATTCTGGTAAAATACGCCAAACGGACGAGGCAGGTGACCTTCACTCTTCGGGTCATCGAAGATGCGGGTCAGGATCTGCGCTTTGTAAATATCCGCTTCATCATGGATCCAGAGATCACTTACACTGTTACCGGCATTGAGGTCAACCACTACCGGTTTGAAGCCATCAAGTTTAATGCCCTTGTCATTGTTGGCACCGAATACCAGGGGTTTGCCTTGTTCCAGGAACAGGGTCTCTTCGGCCTTGCTGCTTTTTTCAGTGAAGATCTCAAAAGCGCCATCATTAAAGATGTTACAGTTCTGGTAGATCTCCAGGAAGGAAGTGCCTTTATGGGCATTGGCCCTGAGTAACATGGCCTGCATATGTTTGGGATCACGGTCCATGGTACGGGCCACAAAGGAACCATCAGCTCCAAGTGCCAGGGCAGCAGGATTGAAAGGGTGGTCCACACTTCCCATCGGGGAAGACTTGGTGATCTTATTCTGTTCAGAAGTCGGAGAATATTGGCCCTTGGTGAGTCCGTAGATCTGGTTGTTGAACATCAGTACATTGATGTCCAGGTTGCGACGAAGCAGGTGGATCGTATGGTTACCCCCGATACTCAGACTATCACCATCACCGGTCACCACCCATACACTCAGTTCAGGACGGGAAGCTTTCAGTCCGGAAGCAATGGCCGTGGCCCTTCCGTGAATGGAGTGCATGCCGAACGTATTCATGTAATATGGGAAACGGCTGCTGCAACCGATACCGGAAATAAACACGATGTTTTCTTTCGGAATTCCCAGCGTGGGCATTACTTTCTGTACCTGGGCAAGGATGGAGTAATCTCCGCATCCGGGACACCAGCGTACTTCCTGGTCGGTGGCAAAATCCTTGGCGGTCAGGGCAGGGGCTGTCGTTACGTCGCTCATAGTATTATTGATTCAGGCAAATTTAATGATTCTGCCGGAGGGGAAGAAAGGAAAATCGGGTGATTTTTGTCAATTCAATTCCTCCCAATACTCCGCCGCTCTCCGGGTATGAGGGATCACAATGGTGCCCCCCACGATATTTGCCACCGCAAACACCTCGTACATTTCCTCGGTACTGACCCCCAGTTCATGCGCCTTGCCAAGGTGATATTTGATACAATCATCACAACGCAGCACCATACTGGCTACCAACCCGAGCAGTTCCTTGGTCTTTACATCCAGCGCACCGGCGGCATAGGTGTTCGTATCCAGGTTCCATAGCCGTTTGATCACCAGGTTGTCCTTCGAAAGGATCACTTCATTCATCCGGGTACGGTATTCGTTGAATTCATTGACGAGCTGACTCATACATTAATTTTTAGAGGTCAAAAGTAGATAACTCCGCCATTTATCATTTACTAAGTCAGGAAAGAGCCTGAATTCGTATTTTCATCCGACTAAAACCAACATATGCGGAAAATCCTGCTTGTATTGCTCCTCCTGTCTTTCACCCTTTTTGTAACTGCACAAAATGGTACTGAAGCGGTAAAAGTGACGGACCTGTTGAAAGTAAAGACCCTGGGTACCCTGAACCTGAACCCCGACGGCAGCCTGGCCGTCTTTACCGTTCTCTCCATCGAACCGGAGGCAGAGAGCAAACTGGATTATAAATACACGACGCAGATCTGGATCGTACCTACCGATGGCAGTGCGGCGCCCCGTCAGCTGACCACGGCTAAGGAATCCGCCTCACAGGCCGTATTCAGTCCGGACGGTAAACAGATCGTATTCGTGCGGGCAACTGAAGGCAAATCCCAGCTTTTCTTACTCGGATTAGAAGGTGGTGAAGCTATACAACTGACGAAATCAAAATACGGGGCCAGCAGTCCGAAATGGAGTCCGGATGGCAAACAGCTACTGTTTTCTGCAGGCATCTCTATGAAAGAACTGCTGAATGACTCCTTATTGAATCCGGGTAAAGCCGTACCGGTATGGTCATTGGAAAAACCGGGAATGGACAATACTACCTTATTAAAGAATACGGCTAAGGGTGATCCGGATGGCACTATGGAAGAAGTGCGGGCCTATCTCGAAAAAAACGCAGAAGATAAAAAAGCAAAGGTCATAACCAAACTCAATCACCTCGATGAAATGGATGTGAACGGGGAGATGAGTTTCACCCATTTCTTTATTATGGATGCCCGTCCGGGTGCCAAAGCCATCAATATTACCACCGGCTTTAACCGGTACAACAGTATCGACTTCACACCCGACGGCAAACAACTGATCATAAACGGCAATGCGGAAAATAAAGAACATCCGGACCGTGTTCTTGAAAATTGTATTTATCTCGCCAATACCGATGGCAGCGGATGGAAAAAAATACTGGGAGAAAAAGATATCAGTTTCTCCGGGCCCCGCGTTTCCCCATCTGGTAAATGGCTGGCTTTCCAATACAGTGGAACTTCATTTGTCAGTATCCCAACACTGGCCCTGCTACCAATGGGAGGATCCTTTAAAGAAAAGATGGATCTTCCTTTTGACCGTAATAAGTCCTTCCTTAACTGGAGTAAGGATGAAAAATACCTCTATTTCACGGCACAGAGTAATGGTGGGCAACCGCTGTACAGGGTCAACCTCTCTGAAGGAATAAACGTGTACCCGCCCCTGAGTTCCCTGAAAGATAAAGTGAAGATCGAGCAGCTGACCGGCTATGATAACGGTATCACGAATTATGAATTGGCTGGAGACCGGGTGGTGTATGTCAAAACAGAAGTGGCTAATCCCTCTGAACTTTATTCAGCGGATGCAAGTGCCAAAAATGCAAAGCGGATCAGCAGTTTCAATAGCGGATGGATCGCTGGCAAGCAACTGAGTTTCCCGGAAAAGCACAGCTTTAAGAATGAAAAAGGAATGGTCATTGAATACTGGGTGATGAAGCCCGTGAATTATCAGCCCGGAAAAAAATTTCCACTCCTGCTGGAGATCCATGGCGGTCCAAGCGCCATGTGGGGTCCCGGCGAAAGCAGTATGTGGCATGAGTACCAGTATTTCTGTGGCAAGGGATACGGGGTAGTATATGCGAATCCGCGGGGAAGCGGAGGCTACGGACTTGATTTCCTACGGGGCAATATCAACGACTGGGGAACCGGTCCAACCAAGGATGTACTCACGGCCCTGGATAAAACAGTTGCTGAAGGATGGGCCGATACGTCTAAACTGATAGTGACCGGTGGCTCCTATGCCGGGTACCTCGTAGCCTGGATCATTGCCCATGACCAGCGTTTTGCCGCGGCTTGTTCACAAAGAGGCGTATATGACCTGGCTACATTCTTTGGCGAAGGCAATGCCTGGCGACTGGTGCCCAATTATTTCGGGGGTTATCCCTGGGAAGCTGCGGCCAAAGCAACACTGGAGAGAGAATCCCCGATTAATTATGTACAGAACATCAAAACACCCTATATCATTTTCCATGGCGACAATGACCGGCGTACCGGGTTTGTGCAAAGTGAAATGCTCTATAAAAGTCTGAAGGTATTGGGTCGTCCGGTAGAATATGTGCGACACCCGGGCGGCACACATGAGCTGACCCGTAGCGGGAACAACCGGCAACGGATCGACCAGATGCTGCGGACCTGGGAATTTTTTGAACGTTTTATCCATTAATTAATCAACCCGATGCCGCCAATCCGGTGTCTGGTTCGTCAGAACTGAATCTATGCCAAACAAAAATAAAATCATCGTCACCCTTTCCTTCCTCGGCTTTGTGTTGTTAGGGGTGGCTGCTGTAAAAGGCCCGCAGGAAAGAAACCTGAAAGTACTGCCGCAAGATATTTCCGATCAGAAACTGGACAGCATTATGCAGACCTATAATAAAGCATTAGGGGTGAAATGTGAGTTCTGTCATGTAAAGTCAAAAGTATATCCCGGCACCAGTATTGATTACCGTTCTGATGCAGAACCTATGAAACAAAATGCCCGGGAGATGATGCAGATGACCATTGAGATCAATAAAAATCATTTTAATTTCAATAAGGACATCAAACCAGAGTACCTCAATACCATTACGTGCAAGACCTGTCACAGGGGCGAGCCGTTCCCCCCTGAAAACTGAGCAATGAGGGTTGAATATTGAGAATTGCCTTTAAAAAATTGAAAAAATATTCAATTTTCAATGCTCAATTTTCATTTTTTGTTTTCAGCCGGGATTTCTGGTTATATTTTGCTGTTGAAATACTTTTACCAACAATCGCCGCCAATTCTTCCGATTCTGATATCATTTCAATTACTAAAGAAGAATTCATTGCCATTTCCCGTTTGTAAATTATCCGAAGTGCCGTTCTGCATTCTTTAATTTCTTTTAGTACTATACTCATTTTATGTATAAAGTCATTTGCGGATTCAGCGGCCTGTACTTCCGCATAGTTAAATGCAGGAGAATGACAAGACCGTATTAATTGACCGGCAATATAATTACCCGCCCTTGTATGGGGTAACGATTCAACTAAATCAATCATGTTACAGGTAAACATAATTAACCTTTCTTCCAGGTCATACTTTTTCTTCTCCATAGATAATTATATGACACGAAACTAAATAGTAAAAAAATAAAGGAGAAGTTGCTTACACAGGAAAAAAATGTTTTTCTCTCCTTATAAACTGATGATTTTCCCCATTGACATGGTCCTTAGTATGGAAAATGAAAATTGAATACTGAACATTGCTTATTGCTCATTTCTTTGGCTAAGTATTGTACGGCTTTTTCTCAATCCTCCTCACAGCTTTTCAGCCACGCTTTTATGCCCGTCACGATCGCTTTGGCCACCTGTTTGCGAAAGACCGGATCCTTGATCAGCTGTTCATCTTCCTTATTGCTTAAGAAAGCCACTTCCACCAGGCAGTTGGGATATTGTGTAGGACCACTGAGGGCGAAATTGAAACTGCCGACATTACCAAACTCGGGCAGCCCGAGTTTCAGCATTTCTTTATAGATATATTGGGATAAAGGACGGAAACCAATATAGCGGTAATAAGTACTCGTACCGCGTATGCTGTCCTTTGAAGAGGAATTAAGATGGATACTGATCAGGAAATCCGGATCTTCCTGTTGCAACATCAGGATACGATCCGGCATATTATAAGAGGTATCTTTCTCACGGGTCATCAATACTGCCGCTTTTTCGCCGAGCAGGGCCTGTTGCAGTTCCTGTGCGATCAGCAGTGTAAGATTTTTCTCCAGGATCTTTGATGTGATACCCGACGCCCCGTTATTATCCCCGCCGTGACCGGCATCCACCGCTACCCGCATATGCTGTAATTGTAAATAAGCCGGTTGTCGTTTTATCCGGATCACCAGCCTGCGGTTATCGTAATAAATATGATACCCCCAGTGCTGCGGATGTTTCAATTCAATAATGATCCGGAACAGATCGTCCTCTGGTTGTTCATGGTAGACATTTTTGATCTCTTTTGCCGAATGGAGTTGGGTGATCCAATTCGTATTATTTGTGACCCCGAACACTTCCACCACGATCCGGGAGGGACTGATCTGCTGAATACTCCGGTAAGGCAATTTCTCTTCTAATGGCAACACCACATAATCATAGCGGTCATCTCCCCATACCTTCCAGCTATTGCTCAGATAATAGGGTGCAACGGTCATGCTGTCGTACCGGATAAAACTGGTTTTGGGTAAATACGCCAGGTGATTGGCCGATAACTGTACCTTATAATTGATCACCGTACTGTCCACCACTTTAACCAGGATGCCGGTATCGAGATAGGTCATTTTTGCTCCGCCTAACCGGTCGGACCCGAGGCCATATTCGAAGTAAGGAAGTACCCCGGTTGTGCGTCCGGCAATAAATCCGGGTAAAGAGGGCTGTGCGTATGCGGAAAGGGTAATTAAGACAAGGCTTAAACGGAAAAATCGTAACATACCAGAAAGATAACATAAAAACCCTTTTTCCAGGTGCTCCGTATAATTACGGATGAGCAACACAGTTTTACTGAATTTTCATGTAAACTATTCTATTTAAGCACTATATGTATGAATTGCCCGTTTATATTGCAGATTAATTCAATACCCGAACCGGTATAGAAGACCTTATCCTGGAAAAACTAATTGACATGAACTGGAATTCGATCATGGGCCTTGTTTCATCCTTTGCACTTGCGGGCCCGATATTTTTAATCCTGACCCTGGGCCTGGCCCGTTACCGGAGTTTCCCGGTACTGCTCCTTTATTATTGCTCAGTACTTGCGTATAACCTGGTCACGGAACATTATATTCCGGTCAGTGCTACGGTTGAACACAACTGGGGATTGATCAATAACCTGGCAGATGCGCCGATGCTCATCCTCTTCCTTTCGTATTTCAGTCCCACGAAGATCTTTACCCAACGATTACGTCTTGTGGCTGCCAGTTTTGTTCTATTTGAAGCCATCGTTCTGAGTGTGGCCGGCTTTAACTTTGATTCGATCACGATCATCATCGGACCGGGTTTACTTATTGTGTGCGGCCTTTGCCTCTTCTTTTTCATCCGTCATACCAAACAAGCCATTGAAAACCGGAAGGCCACCGGTAAAGCCCTGATCATAACATCCCTTTTATTTGGATACGGTTGCTATTTCTTTATTTACTTAATGTATTACGTATTCAAGGCCCAGAATGATGCGAACGGCGTACCCAATGAGCAATATGTAAATGATACCTTCCTCGTATTCTTTATTGCCACTTCACTGTCTGCCATTATGATGTGTATCGGTCTGGTAGTAGAACAAAAAAGGATCCGGAAACTCAAGGAACTAATGGTCACCCGTAAAGAACTGTCCAGCTTATACTCAGAAACAAAAAGGGCTGTCCCGTTAAGAACAGCCATGTTGGATTTCGACCGGGAACTGTGGAATTAAAAGCCGTATTTCCCTGCAGCGATCATCTGATCAGCGATCCGGCGACGGGCATCTTTGGTATTAAAAGGATCTGCTTTGGTAAACCGTTTCAATCCGATCAGGATCATCTTCTGTTCATCCCCATCCGAAAAAGCATTGATCGCATCCTTACCTGATTTGTTAACGCGGTCAGCCGCATCGTACAGGTAGGTACGCATGATATCCAGGTAGACCTGGCTGGCCGCTTCCCCTTTCTCTTCCACCATCTTCATTACACGAAGCAGCACGCTTTCGGCATTAAAGGTTTCAATGGCCATATCAGATATATTCATCAGCACTTCCTGTTCGTTCTCGATCTTCATCATCAACTTCTGTACCGCTGCTCCAGAGGTCATCAGGATTGCTTTTTTCAGGTTGGCAATAAGTTTACGTTCAGCCGCAAACGGAGTATCGTCTTCACTGAAATCCGGGATACTCATCAGTTCCTTTTGTACACCCATGGCCGGGCCCATCAGGTCCAGGCGCCCACCCATGGCTCTTTTCAGGGTCATATCAAGAATAAGAAGACGGTTGATCTCATTGGTACCTTCATAGATCCGGTTGATCCGGCTGTCGCGGTACGCTCTGGAAGCATTATACTCGGCACTGAATCCGTTTCCGCCATGTACCTGTACACCTTCATCCACCACATAGTCGAGCACTTCACTGCCATATACTTTTAACATGGCACACTCAATGGCATATTCCTCTGCTCCACCCAACAGGGCTTCGCTGAAGGGTTTGCCGGATGTCAATAGCTCATGTTCTTTTTCATCAATCCATTTGGCCGTACGATAGAGGGCTGATTCGGCCACATAAATACGAATGGCCATTTCAGCCAGCTTATGCTTGATGGCACCGAAATTGGAAATAGGCTGTTTGAATTGCTCCCTGGTTTTCGCATACTCAACGGTTCCGCTGAGTGATTTGCGGGCACCACCGATCGCCGCAGCACAAAGTTTCAGGCGACCGATATTCAATATATTAAACGCGATCTTATGCCCTTTACCGATCTCTCCAAGCAGGTTCTCTGCAGGTACTTTACAATCCTGGAAGTATAACTGTACCGTGGAAGATCCTTTGATCCCCATCTTTTTTTCTTCGGGTCCCTGGGTAAATCCTTCTGTTCCGCGCTCAACAATAAAACCCGTGAATTTATCACCATCCACTTTGGCAAACACCGTATATACCTGGGCAAAGCCCCCGTTGGTGATCCAGCATTTCTGTCCATTAAGGATATAGTATTTTCCATCCTCACTCAGTTTGGCCGTGGTCTTTGCACCCAGGGCATCACTGCCGCTGTTCGGTTCCGTCAGACCATAAGCCCCGGCCCATTCACCGGTGATCAGTTTGGGAATGTATTTTTCTTTCTGCGCCGGTGTACCGAAGTACAGAATGGGTAAGGTACCAATACCCGTATGCGCAGCAATAGCCACAGAAAAAGAGTGCCCTGCACCGAGATACTCATTGATAATAGTAGACGTAACAAAGTCCTTGCCGAGTCCGCCATATTCTTCCGGGAAAGAAGTAGCCAGCAATCCCTGCTCACCGGCCTTGGTCACCAGTGACTTCATCAGTCCCTCTTCCAGTGCATCGATCCGGTCGAGGTTTGGATATACTTCTGCATCCAGGAACTGATTACACATGTCCCGGATCATCAGTTGCTCTTCAGTAAATCCTTCTGCCGTAAATGTATCGGCGGGAGAAGATTCCTTGATCAGCCATTCGCCGCCTTTCAGTGCTTTTCTGGTTTCTGTTGCAGTACTCATAATGAGGCATTTTAGAAGTTATATGTTTAAAATGGTTGGGCTTATTTGAGATTATCATATACGATCTGCAGGACTTCCTTACAGATATCCACTTTATCCGGAGGCACCGTCTCAAGCGCTTCATTCAGTGTTTCCTCTGCCAGTGACATCGTATCCTCCTGCAGTTTCTGTGCCTGTTTGGTCAGGTAAACAAGGTTGATCCGGCGGTCATTTTCCGAAGCCACTCTTTTTACCAGGTTCAGTTTCTCCAGATTATCGACAAGACGTGTGATACTGGGTTTATCCCGGAAAGTGGCATTACATAACTCCTGCTGACTGATGCCCTCCTGTTTCCACAAGTGATATAACACACTCCACTGCTCAATTGTAATATTCAGACCAGCCGTATTGAATTTTTTTTGCAAACGGCGGGCAATAGCCGTAGATGCCTTTCCGGTTATAAAGCTGTATAACTCACCCCTTTTAAATTGGTTGTTTGGCATATAGTTGTTTGTGCAACTTAATATAAATTGCTTTTCTTCCCAAAAAAATATGAAACTCCCGGTATTTAAATTATTTTGGGTCACCAATCTCCACTAAGCCCTTTCCCGAATCTTGAACATAACTCTATGACTATCAGATTAAATCTGGCGTTATTGCCATTGCACATCTGTGCATGCCTGTCGTTGGCTGCACAAAAGAAAATTGTGGTACTAGGTTCCTCTACCGCTGCAGGAACCGGTGCCAGCACCCCGGCGAACTCCTGGGTTGGAAAAATGACCAGTTATTATAACAAAAACGGGTCAGACGGGGTAGACACCACTGTCGTCAACCTCTCTATGGGTGGAAACCACAGTTATAGTATTGTACCGTCTGGTTTTACTCCGCCCCCCGGCCGGCCCTTTACGGATGATTCCAGAAATATCACCGCAGCTTTGGCACAATCACCCGATGTGATCATCGTGAACCTGCCCTCCAATGATGCATTCTATGCATCCAACGGCACCTGGGCCAATTATACGATCAAAGAAACCATGGATAATTTCCGGTTAGTGGAAAGTCTGGCCCGTGCAGCCCACGTCCCTATCTTTTTTGCCACCGCTCAGCCCCGGAACCTGAACACCGAATACAGGGACACTCTACGCAGAACCAAAGATTCGATTATCGCAGGTTTTGGTGTAAGCCGCACGATTGATTTCTGGACCGATCTTACTGAAACAGATGGGTCCAACCTGATGCTGGCTTCGGTAAACTCCGGTGATGGTGTGCATGTGAACAATCTTGGACATAATTTCCTCTATACCCGGGTGATCAATAAAAATATTTTCGGCACCTATACTTTCCTCCCGGTTCAACTCCTGCAATTCAATGCCACTCCTGTCAATACGCAGATCCGGCTTTCCTGGACCATCGAACAGGAAGATCCTAACACAAACTACGAAGTGGAAAGAAGTACCGACGGAAGCCGGTTCTCCGTAACATCCGTTTTACAAGGAAACGGCAGCGTTCTGCAGAAAAACTATTACTGGAATGACCTGCAGCCTGTGTCAGGCATGAACTACTACCGGCTGCACATTCGCGAAGCACAAACTGAAAAATACTCCCATACTGTCGCTGTTGCATTCAGATCAACCGCCCTTACCCTGTCCAGCTTATACACGGGTGATGGCAATGACCAATTGTACTTTAAAGTAGGAAGCGGTAGTGAACAATCGGTAACTGTACGGATCGTGAGTACCAATGGAACTGTACTCAGCCGGCAAACGCTGACCGTTCAGTCCGGGGTACAGCAATACCATATTCCGGTAAATAAGCTTACCAAGGGGTTGTATTTCCTGCAGATCACCGATCGGCATAACCAGGCAAAATCCGGGTCTTTCGCCAGATTATGATCCGTTAGGCCGTAATTTGCGGTCATGCA
>CALRQQ020000021.1:0-18443 GCA_943370345.1 Chitinophaga pinensis | reverse complement strand
TGAGGATTTTGATAAGAAGATAAAAGAGGCAGCAGAAAATCACCACCCGGCCTATGATGAACAGGCCTGGGCGAAGATGAATAAGCTGCTGGACAAGCATATGCCCGAGAAAGATGAGCGGCGCAGACGTTTTGCCTGGTTGTTCTTTTTATTATTCCTGGCAGGTGGTGCCGGTATTTTTTACGGGGTTCAGTCATTGGTCTCTTCCAATTCAGCAGGATCTGTTGCAGTGAACAGGTCAACTGCCACGGACAGCAATACACAAACAAAAAATACTGCAATTGGTAGCGGAGAAAAGATAACGGCCCCTGCTGTCATACTTACTGACCAAACGGGATCCGGAGACCTGATCAGCAAACCTGCAGCGGATGAGCAGCCTGCTATAAAATTACCAATCGCAGGAGAAGTCAATCCCCTTAGCCGGAAAGAACAGTTAAAAGAGCGCACAGGTCAACACGCCAATAGCCTGGAAATCTCAGGTAATATAACAAGGGCCCGGTCTGCCCTAAACAATGCACAGGATGCCGGGGATCTGCCAGTATTCCGGTCCGGACAGGCTGTGAAGAAAAAGAAAGCCGTCAAGCAAACGGTTGCCCTCGCCGATAAGACAGTTCCGGATGTACTTACAGACAAACAGAATCAGTCTCAGGATACCGATCCTGCTCCCGTTTTTAAACCTGAGCCGGCACTGGCAAACAGTGAACCTGCAGCGATCGCAGTTGATCCGGTAAATGCCGGACAGATGGTCGCTCCTGCTGATTCAGCAATGAAAACAGCTGATGTGCCGGTAGCGGCAATAAACCCGGCTAAAAAATCTTCCACAAAAAAACAAAGCAGGTTTTTCATCAGTCTGAGTGCCGGACCGGATGCCAGCTTTACCAGGAATGGTAAACCAGGCAGGATCATACCGGTAACGGGTGCGGGTATCGGATATATATACCGGGAGCGGTTTTCAATCAGGGCTGGTTTTTATAATGCCGCCAAAATATATACGGCTTCACCAGACGCCTATAATGCACCGGCCAACTTTTATAACTATTATCCCTTCCTGGTGAAAGTGGATGCCAACTGCAGGGTGTATGAGATCCCGGTTTCGGTGGGGTATCATTTCGGAGCCCGTAAAAATCACAGCTGGTTTGCATCTGCCACCCTTTCTTCCTACCTGATGAAGCGGGAAACCTATAATTACTCCTACAAGACCTCTGCCTGGGGGGCGATACAACAACGGGAGTGGAACCTGTATAACCGGAATGAACATTTATTTTCTGTACTTGGATTATCCGGCGGTTATCAGCGTAAAATCTCCGAGCGGATCTCTTTTATAGCCGAACCGTATTTCAGAATGCCTTTACAAGGTGTGGGATATGGAAAGGTAAAACTCAACAGTGCCGGTGTATTGTTTTCACTCGCTGTTCAACCGGCGGCCCTCGTACCGCGTAAACAAAAAAAATAGTTCATTCTTTTACAGGCAACCTGTTTTTCCTGTGCTGCGATTGAGTATAGACAAAACCAAAACCAGCATAAGTGAAAAAACAATTTACCTCCCGCATCAACGCGGTTATCCTTTCATTGATACTTCTGGTCTATGCCTGTGGTAAAGGGGGTGGAGATACCAATCCGCCTGATCCCTGTAATGGGGTGACCGTTACCGTGAATGGCACAGTGACCAATCCTGTAGCTGTTGGTGGTACTGACGGAAGTATTGCCGTATCGGCTACCGGTGGCAGCGGGTTCACGTTCAAATTAGGCTCAGGTTCCTATCAGACCGGTACCACTTTCAGCGGACTCGCTGCGGGTACCTATACCATCACCGCCAAAAATTCGAATGGTTGTACCGGTTCGGCTACCTTCACAGTATCGAATCCGCCCAATCCTTGTACTGGTGTAACGATCACAGTAACGGCCACCACTACCAATCCGACCACGGTAGGCGGAACCAACGGATCGATCAATGCCACCGCAGCGGGCAGCAGCAATTACACCTACAGCATTAACAGCGGTCCCTTCCAGGCCAGCGGAAATTTCACCGGACTCCCGGCGGGATCCTATACAGTTGTTGCAAAGGACGGGAATGGTTGTCTGGGCAGTGCCAGCTTCACACTCGTTAACCCCAACCCCTGTGCAGGTGTTACGATCAACGTTACAGGTACAACGGTCAATCCGACTTCCTCATCGGCTGCCGATGGAAGTATCAATGCAGCCGCAACAGGTAGTACTGGTTTTACATTCAACCTCAATGGGGGTACCTACCAGGCCAGTGGTAATTTCACCGGGCTGACAGCAGGATCCTATACAGTAGGGGCAAAGGATGGCAATGGCTGTACCGGCTCCTCCAGTTTCACATTAACAGCGCCCAATCCCTGTGCAGGCGTAACCATTACGGTATCGAATACAACAGTGGGAAATACCCCTTGTCAGTCCAATAATGGTTCACTGACCGCCACGGCTTCCGGTGGAACAGGCCCCTATACGTATAGTCTTAACAATGGTACATTCCAGTCCTCCAATATATTCCTGAATCTTGGGGCGGGTACATATACGGTTCAGGCTAAAGATGCCAATACCTGTAACGGAACAAGCGGGAATACAATCTTATCCAACCGTCCTGCGGGGCCATTATTTACTGAAGTGAAAGCCGTGTTACAGGCCAATTGTTCTTCCTGTCATAATAACACACAGCAGGAGGGAGGTATGAACTGGTCAGTGGATTGCAATATTGTAGCAAATAAGGACAGGATCAAGGCCAGAGCAGTGGATGCTTCGCCTTCGGCCATGCCCCCTACCGGATTATTACCTTCAACTGAGCGTCAGAAAATAACGAGCTGGATTAACGCAGGTGGAAGATTCACCGATTAGTTGGTTCATGATGGTGTATGTTTAGGGCTGTACCAGTTCTCTGGTATAGCCCCTTTTATTTACCCCAACGGTATGTATCAATCCGCAGACCGGCCAGGTCAAGCACACGATCCACTACGGTGGCGGCGGCGGCTTCGATGGTTTGCGGACGACTATAAAAGGAAGGAGTGGCCGGGCAAATGATCCCGCCGGCAAGGGTTACCGTTTCCATGTTGCGTATATGGACGAGGTTATACGGCGTGTCCCTGATCACACAGATCAGTTTTCGTCTTTCCTTAAGCACTACATCGGCTGCCCGGGTGATCAGGTCATTGGATATACCGGTGGCGATCCGTCCGAGTGTCCCCATTGAACAAGGAATGATAATCATGGTATCATATTGGCCCGAACCAGACGCAAAAGGTGCGGAGAAGTCCATGGTACCGAAATAACGGAAAGGGAAAGCATCCCAGTTTTCATTATCCAGTTCCGTCTTCCAGACTTCTTTGGCATTTGTAGTCATGATCACTGATACTTCATCCCACTGATCTTTTACTGCGAGCAATCTGTTCATCAGCAGGGAAGCATATACTGAACCACTGGCTCCGGAAACGGCTACAAGAATTTTTCTCATAATGAACTGTATAACCCTGTAAAACTGGATAAAGTTGGCGGAAGGTAGCGCAATTTGCGCAAACGATTGCACATTCCGCTTGTAGTACAATGTCTACAAAACTCATAATGAATGAGTTGAGTAAGGTCAAAAAAAACCGGGTTTAGGGATAAATTTGTCCTTTTCAACCAAAAAACAAGGAACAAATGTTTCGCGTTTTCGCATTAATGCCGATATTAGCAATGAATTTTCATAGGATAAGGTTTAATGGTTAATGGTTTTTGATTAGGGCCCCCCGAATTTACTTCGGGGGTTCTTTTTTTTAGTGGTGGCCCGTGAAAAGGTGTTCAGCGCTGTGGGAGCATGAGTAATCAGTAATTATTCAAACACACTATAAAGCATAGAGCCCTCCGGGAATCGGAGGGCTCTATGCTTTTATACTATTCGATCAGCTACTCATTACTCATTGCCCTAGAATCCCTTCGGCTGCTTCGTCTCTCCGCCCGCCGGTTTCTGAGTATTGTCATTTCCCATATTCTCCAGGATCCAGTTGGTCATCTTGCTCCAGAGGTGGAACGTGGTATTGTCGGCCATTCCGCCGATACCGTGATTCTTGTTGGGATAATAGGCGCTTTCAAAATCAATATTGCTTTTTACCAGGGCCGTGATCATCTGCGTGGCATTCTGGAAATGTACATTGTCATCTGCCGTACCGTGGATGATCAGATATTTACCTTTGATGCGGTCAGTGAAGTTGATCGGGGAATTGTCGTCATACCCTTTAGCATTTTCCTGGGGCGTACGCATATAACGCTCTGTATAAATATTATCATAATACCGCCAGTTGGTGACTGGTGCCACAGCCACTGCCGCACTGAATACTTCATTGCCTTTAGTGATGGCCAGTGAGCTCATAAACCCGCCAAAGCTCCAGCCCCAGTGACCGATATTGTTCTTATCTACAAACGGCATGGTCCCAAGGTATTTAGCCGCATCGATCTGATCTTCGATCTCAAATTTACCGAGCTGTAGGTAGGTTTTCTTTTTGAATTCCTCTCCCCGGAAACCGGTGCCGGTATTGTCCACACTGACCACGATAAATCCTTTTTGTGCCAGCAACTGATGCCAGGCGCTGACCGCCCCAAAACGATTAGCTACCTGTTGGGATCCCGGACCTCCATAGTTGCAGAACAATACCGGATATTTTTTAGCAGGATCAAATCCGGCAGGCTTCAGCATCCAGCCATTGAGTGTATCACCTTTGCTGTTGGGTACCCGGATGAACTCGGCTTTACCATATCCGTATTCAGCCAGTTTGCTTTTTTGTTTGGCACTCTCATTCACGTTTTTTTCAACGACCGCACTTATTCCTTTTTTCTTATCTACAACCAGTTTGTTCAGGGTAACGGTCTGCGGTGTATTCAGATCAGAACGGAAGGAAAAGAATTTCGTGAAATCTTCATTGAATTCCACCCGGTGCCAGGCTTCTCCCTGGGTCAATGCATAGGTTTTTTTACCGGCAAAATCCGTTACAAAGAGATTACGGTCCATGGGACGGGGGTAGGCCATGGTGAAGTAGATCCTTTTATTGGTTTCATCCACCCCGTTGATATCGGTGACCTCATAATTTCCTTTGGTCACCTGGATCTTGTTTTTCCCATCAAGGCTGTAGAGATAAAGATGCTTGAAGCCGTTCATTTCGCTGGTGAACAGGAAATTTTTCCCATCCTTCAGGTACCACCAGTCGTCATTGATCTCCACATAGTATTTATTGGTCTCCTGGTATAGCAGACTACTGGTGCCGGTTGCGGCATTGGTCGACAGCAGTTTCAGGTCGTTCTGATGACGGTTCATCCAGTACACCACCAGGGTATTATCATCGCGGGTCCATTTGATACGGGGGATATAGATATCACCCTGTTCATACACGGCTTTTGCTTTGGTGCCCTTTGCCACGTCATAGATATAAATATCCACGGTGGAATTGCCGTCGCCGGCCTTGGGGTACTTGTACCGATAGTCCTTGTTATGGGCATTATCGTACATCGTCATGTTGTATTCTTTTACCTGGCTTTCATCAAAACGATAATAGGCGATAAAATTGCCTTTCGGGCTCCATTCATAGGCACGGGTAAATTCGAATTCCTCTTCATATACCCAATCACAATTACCATTGATGACAAAATTCCATTTACCATCGGTCGTGACCGCAGTGGCTTTGCCGGCAGCGATATCATAGATATAGAGGTTGTTGTCCTTCACATACCCTACTTTACTTCCATCAGGTGAAAAGGTCGGATGCAGAACTTTCTCATTTTCCAGTTTGCTGAGCTTACCGGTACCTGCATCATAGAGGTAGACAAAGGATTTGGAGGAACGGCGATAGATCGGTTCCGTACCTTTTTTCAATAACCACCAGTTCTTGTTCACGGGGTTCTCCACCTGGTCATCGGCCTGCCCGAAAGCTTTGCCTGTTTCATCTTTTACTCCATCCAGTTTCAGCTCCGGCTCTTTATGAGTCGTGTCAAAAACGGCCGGAACAAATTCACCCCGGAATGTCCCTTTCTTATAGATATCTTCTAACGTGATGGATTTTGTCTGTGCCATGGCCAGTACCGGTACCAGGAACAGCAGCATAAAAAGCTTACGCATAGTGTGATAATTTTTGGTCCCGTAAATGTAGGGTATTGAGGGGAAAGGGGAAGGGGGAAGTTGACCGGTGGTAAGTTGACAAGTTGAGAGGTTTATAAGTTGACAATGACTATACTCAGAAACCTTCCATGACAACTTGTAAGGCAGTTAATTTTTCAACTCTTCAGTCCCCCTCCAAAAAAAAGAGGTTGTCCTTTCTCAGGAACAACCTCTTAAAAAATATATGTCCGACTTACTTCGTCTCCGCCATATCCGGGATCGCTTCCACTTTGTACGCTCCGGCATCCAGCTTTTTCTTGGTTTCGGAGAAGGCTTTAAGGGTCAGTTCAATATCCTCGTCGTTGTGTACGGCGGAAGGTATGAGGCGGTAAATGATATGTCCTTTCGGGATTACAGGGTATACCACGATACTGGCAAAAATGCCATAATTCTCGCGGAGGTCCATTACCATCGCCGTAGCTTCGGGTACATCTCCTTTCATATAAACAGGAGTTACCACAGAGTCGGTCTTGCCGATATCAAACCCTCTTTCTTTTAATCCATTCTGCAGTTTGGTGGCATTGCTCCAGAGTTTTTCCTTCAGCTCAGGATGATTGCGGAGCAGTTCGAGGCGTTTGAGGTTACCTACTACCAGGGGCATGGGCAGACTCTTCGCGAAGATCTGGGAGCGGATATTGTAACGGATATAATCAATGATGGCTTTATCACCGGCCACAAAGGCTCCGATTGACGCCATGGATTTAGCGAATGTGGAAAAATACAGATCGATCGCATCCTGGCAGCCCTGTTCTTCACCGGCACCGGCACCTGTCTTACCCAGGGTACCAAAACCATGTGCATCATCCACCAGTAAACGGAAGTTATATTTTTCTTTGAACGCAGCGATCTCTTTCAGTTTACCCTGATCGCCGGCCATTCCGAATACGCCTTCGGTGATCACCAGGATTCCGCCGGCTTTTTGTTTTTCAATGAGTGCCGTGGCACGCTGTAATTGCTTTTCGCAGTCTTCAAGGTCATTGTGCTTGAACACATAGCGGTGACCCGGATGCAGGCGTACTCCATCAATGATACAGGCATGGCTTTCGGCATCGTATACAATGATATCATGACGGCTGCAAAGTACATCGATGACACTGACCATCCCCTGGTAACCGTAGTTCAGCAGGGCGGCGTCTTCTTTATGTTCAAATGCGGCCAGTTCGGCTTCCAGTTGTTCGTGCAGGTTACTATTGCCACTCATCATACGGGCACCCATGGGGTATGCCAGGCCATAATCAGCGGCACCTTGTGCATCTGCCTTCCTTACTTCGGGGTGGTTGGCCAGTCCCAGGTAGTTATTCAGGCTCCATACGATCTGGTCCTTGCCCCGGAATTTCATCCGGCTGCTGATATCACCTTCCAGTTTGGGAAATGCAAAATAGCCATGAGCCCTTTCACGATGCTGGCCAAGAGGGCCGGCATTCTTCAGTAAACGTTCAAAAAGATCTGCCATAAAAGCTTGTTTTTTATGTAGTTAAACAGGATTTCCTGCCCGCCTTAGGGGTGGCGGAGGCGCTGCAAAGGTAGGGAAATTAGTCGGTAGTTTATAGTTCGAAGTCGGTAGCCTGCTTGCCGGCAGGCAGGTCAGCAACCTATTCCAGCAGGCCTTGTTAACTTGTCAACTTTTTAACTGTTTCTCAAAGCATACACTCGACCTCACCCCCACATACTGTCCATAATTCGGGATCGGCAGGTATCCGTTCTTTTTATACAAGGCAATGGCATCCGGCATGATATCCCCGGTTTCGAGGATACACTTCCTGTAACCCATTTCAGCGGCCCAGGTTTCGAGCTCATTTAATACGGCAGAAGCGATTCCTTTTCCACGCAGGCCTGGCGGCACAAACATGCGTTTGACTTCCATGACCCCGGGTTCATATTCTTTGATGGCTCCGCAACCGGCAGGTTGACCTTCGTGATAGTGTACCACCACGTGTTTGATATTATCGATCTTATTGAATTGGTCAAAAAAGTCATGCTCATCCCCGTTTACACCAATAAGATAGTGGTCCAGCTGGTTGACCAGTTGCCGGAAATCTGTATGGGAGGAATCTGTGCGGATAATCTCAGTCATCAGGTAAAATTATGATTACAGGTGAAAGCGCTCCATTGTCTGGCTCAAGTTATTAAAAAACGGGGAAGGCGGGTAAGCAGGGCTGAAAATGTGTAACAACCGTGAATAAACTACATCAGCTTCCCGTTTATTAAGTCAGTGAAATCCTTACATTTACTTTCATTCATTATCGTTCAAGCATTGCATATGAAAAGGCTTTCTCTGATACTCTCAGTTGTATTGATTGTGACTTCCCCATTTATTTCCGCTCAGTCTGGCTGGATAAACCTCGGAAATGGCAAAGACCTTACCGGCTGGAAAATACTGGGCGGGAAAGCAACCTATAAAGTGGAAGAGGGGGTGATCGTAGGAACTACTGTGGCCAATACCCGCAATACTTTTTTATGTACGGAGAAAGAGTATGGTGATTTTGTACTGGAACTGGATGTGTGGGTAGAGGATGAAGAAGGCAATTCCGGAATCCAGACCCGCAGCCATTATGATCCGGCCGGAAATAATGGTGAAGGAAAAGTGTATGGTCGCCAGTGTGAAGTGGATCCTACCTGGAGAAGATGGACCGGCGGGGTATATGATGAAGGACGCCGGGAGTGGCTCTATCCGATGCAATTAAACGCCCGGGCACAATTTGCCTACAAACCCAATAGTTTTAATCATTATAAAGTTGAATGTATCGGGAATGAAATGAAGACCTGGGTGAATGGCGTGGCGGCTGCCTATGTGGTGGATACGCTGGACAGCAAAGGGTTCATCGGGTTACAGGTTCATGCTATTGGTAATCCATCACATGCCGGGAAAAAAGTAGTGTTTAAAAATCTGCGGATCAAAACGACCGGCCTGACACCAACCCCATTTCCTCCGGGTGTATACGTGATGAATTTAAAACCCAATTACCTTACGGCCTACGAACAGAAGGATGAATGGGCACTGCTCTTTGATGGCAAGAGCAGCAAAGGCTGGATCAGTGCCAAAGGAACTGATTTTCCGGCTGCAGGATGGGAAACAATGGGGGGCGTGCTGAAAGTACTTTCATCCGAAGGAAAAGAAGCCGCCAATGGCGGGGATATCATCACACAGGAACAGTACAGTGCTTTTGATCTTTCATTTGAATTCAAACTCACACCCGGTGCCAACAGCGGCGTAAAATACTTTGTTACACTAAACGAAAAATCGTCCGGCTCCGCCATTGGCCCGGAGTACCAGGTGCTCGATGACACCTTGCATCCGGATGCCAAACTCGGCCGTGACGGAAACCGCACCCTGGCTTCTTTATATGACCTGATCAAAGCCGATAAGCAAAAACGTTTTCTGCGTCCCATCGGTGCATGGAACACCGGCCGTATCGTGGTCTATCCCAATAATAAAGTTGAACACTACCTCAATGGTATAAAAGTGCTGGAATATATCCGGGGGTCAAAGGAATTCCGGGACCTCGTAGCTATCAGTAAATACGTGGTCTGGAAAAACTTTGGCGAAGCAGAGAAAGGGCATATCCTGTTGCAGGATCATGGGAATGAAGTGTGGTACAGGTCGGTTAAAGTAAGGAAACTGAAGTAAGCGAGAAGCGAGAGGCAAGAAGCGGGAAGGTCTCCTGAGTAAAACTGCTGTTTAGAAAGAACTATTCCCTTCATTAGAAAATACCGGTAGCAAAATGACGACTATCTGCTAACTACTAACTACGAACTAATATGACAACACGTCGAAAATTCATCCAAAATTCCTCCCTCACCGCCGCAGGCCTTTACCTCGGGGCCATGAGTATGTCAGCCAAAAGCTATGGCCGTATCCTGGGCGCCAATGACCGTGTGCGGATGGGGGCTATTGGTTTTTCGGACCGGTTCCGGCAGACCTTGTTTCCCTGTTTTCAGAACCATTACAAGGAACTCAATTTTGATCTTGTGGCGGTCTCCGATATCTGGAAGTTGCGCCGGGAAGAAGGACAAGCCTTTCTGAAGAATGCAATGGGGCACGATATTGTGGCCTGCCGGAATAATGAGGAACTGTATGCGTTGAAGGATGTGGATGCGGTGATCATTGCCACGGCGGATTTTCAGCATGCCCTGCATTGTATTGAAGCGGTAAAGGCAAAAAAGGACGCCTATGTGGAAAAGCCCTTTGCCGAGACCATGGATGATAATATCGCGGCATTGAAAGCGGTAAAAGCATCATCCCAGATCGTGCAGATCGGATCCCAACGCAGGAGCGGCGGCAATTACACCGCTGCAGCTGAGTTTATTCAATCTGGTAAGTTTGGTCCTATCACCATGGTGGAACTCACCTGGAATGTGAACCAGCCCGGACGCTGGAGAAGACCTGCCTTAGTGGAAAAATGTAAGGAAGAAGACACCGACTGGAAGCGGTTCCTGTTGAACCGTCCCTTTGAGAAATGGGATCCGCGGAAATACCTCGAGTATCGTTTGTTCTGGCCTTATTCTTCCGGAATGCCCGGACAATGGATGAGTCATCAGATCGACACGGTACATTGGTTCAGCGGACTGACCCACCCGCGTTCGGTGGTTGCCAATGGTGGGATCTATATGTGGAAGGATGGCCGGAAGAACTGGGATACAACATTGGCCGTATTTGATTACGGTCCGGAGAATGATAAGAGCAGCGGCTTCCAGGTGTCCTTCGCGTCACGGATGCATAACGGAGATGAGAATCCTTCCGAGATCTATTATTCCAATGGCGGCGAACTGAACCTGATCACCAATAAAGTCTCACCCAAGGGGGGCTTAAGTGAACGGATGGCATCAGCTATGGGTATGAAGGCCAACCTGCTTCCCGAAATGGCCCTCGTGGAGAAATCAGAGAAAGTGGTGGCTTCTGCCAATACCGGGGCCGACCGGCTAACGTCTGCGCATATGCGTAATTTTATGGAATGTATCCGCAGTCGTCAGCAACCCAATGCACCGGTGGAAGCGGGCTATCATCACTCCATTGCCACGATCATGACCAATGCGGCAGTACGCACCGGAAGTAAAGCTACATTCAATGAAAAGACCCAGCAGGTGATGGTGGGAGGGAAGGTGTTTAAATACTAGCGAGAAGCGAGAAGCGAGAAGCAAGAAGGGAACAGCCTATGAAACCAGTCGGGAGTCGGGAGTCAACAGCCCCTCCTGTCTAGATGTTGTTGGTTCACCCCGAAGGGTGTATTGTGATGATCGGGTAATAAGTTTTTATTGAATGTCTGTTATCGCAACAGAATTGTTCCCAGATACTCTTCTGAACTTTCATTCGAAAATAGCAGCAATCTGTTTTTGACTAATGCATTTATGTAATAACGCATTGAATCAGTTCCAGGGAGAGGGATTAGTTTAATTTCAACTGCTTTCCACTCGGTTCCGATATGCATGCCATTCATATAAGCAGTAGCGGATATAGCCACTAATTTGCCTGTTTCATTGATTTTGCCAATGCCCAGATTAAGATCGATATGGTGGAATAAGTTCTTTTCGATCCTGAATTCTGTATTATGTACATCGCTCATTTCTGCGTTTGCCGGAAAATTAATAGTCAATGGGGGCTTGATTTTCGACAGGTCCTGATTATTGTTTGAAAGTAAAGCCAAAAAGCTTAATACGAAAATCAACGCATAGCCAAATCCCATGTCTTTCCTGACCAGTTTAACGGCTTTGTAAAATGTAATAAAAAAGATGACGTACACGCCAACCGTAAGAAAGGAAATGAGAAGAACAAGCATGGATAAAGTGGTTTAATTGTATGAAAAATACAAAAACCTACTTAAAGTTCCTCACTTCAACTGCTGTTCTGCCATTTTACGGGCTTTTTGCTGTTCGAGGATAAATCCGGCCAGTGAAAGTTTATCCGGCATATTTTCCTGGCGGTATTTTTCCATCATACTGAGTGTGCTTACAAGCTGAACGGCCACATGCAGGTCGTTGAGGCTGGTCTTATTGGTTCCGAGCTGGTGTAACAGTTGCTGATGTGCCGCCGTGGAAGATTTATACCGGATCAGGCTGTTGTTCAGGATCTGCTTTATCCGTTCCCTTAGCAAACTGTCGTTGATACGCGAGAGATAAGGACTGGTCGCATCATGGTACTTGTAGTTCTTTTCGTTGAATACGGCAAAGGTTGCGGTAGAGTCTGCTTCCGACTGTTGCAGATCTTTCAGCTTATCTTCCAGGTTTTTCAGGGTGTTATCTTTTTCCAGTAGTTCCGCATACAGTTCCTCCACGAGATCATTGTTGCTTCGGGACGATTTCAGGGAATACTCTTTTGAATGGTCCTGCAAGGCTTTCGGCGGTTCCGGTGCTTCAGTTTCTTTTACTTGTTTCGGACGGGGATCATTACAGGCAAGGGTGCCCAGGAAAAATAAAATACAGATGGGTCGGGTAAACATAGCAGGGGTTTATGCCATAGATACACTGACCTGCCGATTCCACAGTGTTTTCCGGGTATTATGAATTCTTTAGCATTTGCCAGGATCACCCTTTAGCGGGTCTTAAACCATATAGCAAAATAGCAACTGCCAATACCATGCTGATCCCAACAGAAGTAAAGCCGGCAGTGAGTAGGGCTTCCTGTGCGGCAGTACCCGCATGACCCGCTCCGGCGATCGGGGTGATCTTTGACGTACCCAGTATGGCGGATAAAAGGGTGAATGACCAGTTGGCAAATGTGCCATAAAGCAACAGCCAATAAGCAGCTTTCAGTAAGCCAATGCTTAATTTCAATTCATTCCACAGGAATCCGGCTGCTATCAGAAAGAGGCCATTCATCACTCCTTCAAGGTGGGCGGCAAGTCCCATCCGGGGGTTGGTGAAATTCATCAGGGCGAGACCCGTGATGAGTCCGAGTAAGAACAGGAACATACCAAGGAATTTCAACCGACGGGGTGTAACGTGTTGCATGTCATACATAATTTATCAGGTTATTCTTAACTTCTTAAAATCTTTTCCATTTTCTTTCCCTTCGCCAGTTCATCGACCAGCTTATCCATATAGCGTATCTGTTGCATCAGTTTGTCTTCTATTTCTTCCACGCGGTAACCACAGATCAGGCCGGTGATCTTGCTGGCATTCGGATTCAGTTGGGGTGCCTGAGCAAAAAATGTCTCGAGATCCGTTTTTTTGTCGATCTGTTGATGCAGTTGTTTGGGACTATAACCGGTCAGCCAGCAAATGACAGTGTCCACTTCTTCTTTTGTACGCCCTTTTTTCGCTGCTTTCTGAATATAATGCGGGTAGATACCGGAGAACGCGTATTTGTAAACCCGTTGATTGTCCATGATACTATTTTGACTAAAAGGAGGGGTTGGAAAATTTTTGACGGCTGATTATTTAACCGGTGAATAACCGGCCTGTTTGCCCATCAGTTCATATACCGTATCGTTTGGTTCCCAGAGTTCAATTTTATTCCCATCCGGATCCATGATATGGACAAATTTGCCATAGTCATAGGTTTCAATGTTATCCGTGATGGTCACCCCGCTTAGTTTCAGATCAGCTACCAGCCGTTCAATATTGTCTACCCGGTAATTGATCATGAATTCTTTGGCCGAAGGGAGAAAGTATTTTGTGGTTTCCTTGAACGGACTCCATTGGGTAAATCCTTTTTTCGTGGAATCGGCTCCCTGGTACCATTCAAATACAGCCCCATAGTCGTTGATACTGAAACCAAGGTTTGACTTGTACCATTCCCGCAGTTTTGCCGCATCCTTACTTTTGAAAAAAACGCCACCTATGCCTGTAACTTTCTTATATGCACCCATACCGGATGACGGTTCCGAAAAGTAGCTGTTCAGTGCATACCCGGAGATAAAGGAGGAGAAAGCGACCCCAAAAATGAGTAAAGATTTTTTCATGCAGTTTCTGTTTCTGTTACATAAAGGGTTCAGCAGTGACTGGTCACTGCTTTATTTACTTTAAATATAAATAAAGTCGGGGAGAATCGGGCAGGGGGTGAGGGGCGTTTACGCCGGGTTTTCGTTTTTCTCCAGTTTTTCAATCAGGGTCAGATCGATCAGTATCCCGGCCCCGGTGCCGGTTACATACATGGCTATATCCAATGGATCAAAGGTACTGCCCAGGAAATCAATTTTATAATACTGCAGCAGCTCCACCATTATCCCGAAGCTCACCGTAACCAGCCCGGCTGTGATACGGGTGGCGCTTTTTGAAAAATGTTTTCTTCCTCCCACCTGCAGCAGTAAGTAAAGGTTCATCGGCAGCAGCAGGTCTGTCAGGTAACTCTTTACAAATTCCGGGAGAGGGCCCTTATAATCAGGACCGGCGATAAAATGCAAGAGCCCGACAAAGAGGGATATTCCAACGATGATATATAGACTTTTTCTGTTCTTCATCTGCTGTTAAAGGTAGATTTTTTCGGTTGTTGATTTCAAAATCAAAAAAAGGAGCTAGTAGTATGTACGTAATATTCAATTATTTCATCGGGTTCATAAGAACAAATGGGAATTAGCTTGTTATCTTAAAAGATGTTTTTCCCATTGAAACAATTTTTGTTCATTTAAAAAATCAACGATGCTTCAGAATTTATTGCAAATCCACGCGATTGCGAACGACAATTATGTCGCTTTTACTTTCTTTGTGGGCACCATGGCCATGATGGCTGCCTGCGTTTTCTTCTTTTTCGAATTGTCCAATGTAGACAGGAAATGGAGGACCTCAATACTGGTCTCCGGCCTTATTACATTTATCGCGGCAGTTCACTACTACTACATGAGAGGTTACAATCTGGAAACAGGACTGTCCCCGGTGTTTTTCCGGTATGTTGACTGGATCCTGACGGTGCCACTGATGTGTGTCGAATTCTATCTGATCACGAAGAAGGCAGGTGGTAAGGTCAGCCTTTTGTGGCAACTGATTTTTGCTTCTGTTGTCATGCTTGTTACAGGGTATATCGGAGAAGCCGTGTATGGCAAAGAAACCCAGAGCTGGATATGGGGTCTGATCAGCGGTCTCGCCTATTTCTATATTGTATACCTGATCTGGTTTGGTGAGGTGGCAAATCTTGCTAAGAACTCAGGTGCTGCAGTGCAGAAAGCAGTGAAATCACTGGGCTGGTTTGTCCTTGTTGGATGGGCGATCTACCCCATTGGATATATTGCAGGTACTGAGGGTGGTTTATTTGGCATGAAGATGTTCCAGGGTCTTTCAATGGATGTGGTATATAACATTGGTGATGCCATCAATAAAATTGGATTCGGACTTGTGATCTATGCGTTGGCACAATCCGATAAATCTTCCGCTGAAGCGGCCTGATTTTAATTCATAATAAGGTGTGGCTTTTGGGTCACACCTTATTTCTTTTTTACTTATCCCTGATTTATGGTTAGGATACTGCTTATATTATCCGGGCTTCTTCTGGTACTGTTACAGCAGTACATTAACGCCGTGGAGACAAATGTGCAGTTCATCATATTTATTACGGGGGTTCTGTTTCTCGGCGTCCCTCATGGTGCACTTGACCTGCTGGTGGCATCAAGAAACTCTGACGTATTAAAAAAAGAATTTTCAGCCAGACGTTTTCTTTTGATGTATGTGGCAAGGATCCTTTTTTTCGGATTGATCCTTTATTTTCTGCCGGCCCTGGGTATCCTTCTCTTCATATTGTTTTCCGGGTATCACTTCGGGGAAACCGATCTGAATCAGTTCAAAACGGATACGTTATTTGGGAAATTGTTCGTTTTGTTTTACGGAATATTAATTCTCAGCGTCATACTTCTGCATCATTTTGACGACGTACGGCCGATCTATTTACTTTTTGATAAAGCTATCGGCAACCAGCCGTTGATCGACTGGTTGAGCGTGCATCGTTATTATGTGCTAACGGTGAATACCATTCTTTTCTTTCTTTTTACATTTATCTATTTTGTCAGGAATCAACAGTTGGAAAGCGCCGATAAAGGAACTTTCCTTGTAAGACTGGCATTGCTGCTTTTAATTCTTTTTAATCTGCCGTTGTTGCTTGGTTTTACGTTTTATTTTGTTTGCTGGCATTCCTTATTGTCTCTGCAAAACATTCTGCTCTATTTAAAAGCGGCCGGGGGATTGTCTGGTAAGACAATCCTGAAGCAAATGTTGTTATATAGTGGCCTGGCGATCTTTGGTGTGCTGCTGTTCGGTGTTACCGGTTTTATGTTCATCAACAATGACGCAATTGCGGGCTATGTCTTTATCGGCTTGGCTGTGCTTACAGCACCCCATATGAAAATAATGTATGACATGTACCGGGCCATCCGGAATAAGCGAGCTGGTGTGATGAATCAGGGATTGTAATTACAGGGGTCAGTTAAAATCCTTTTTTGCGCTCTTTATTTTCGAGCGGTCCTTTTTCACTATTCCCCTTTACATATTTTTCCATCCATTCAAATTGTTCCGCCAGTACATGCAGCAGGTTTTCCCTGCCGGCATAGCCATGCGATTCATACGGAAGACTGACAAAGCGGGTAGTCCCGCCATGTCCCTTGATGGCATTGTACATGCGTTCGCTCTGGATAGGAAAGGTGCCGGTATTGTTGTCCATTTCCCCGTGTATCAGCAGGAGCGGCGTCTTTATCTGGTCAGCATAATTGAAAGGACTCATTTTATTATAGAGTTCTGTAGCCTGCCAGTAGGTGCGGTCTTCGTTCTGGAAACCAAAAGGAGTGAGGCTGCGGTTATACGCTCCGCTCCGGGCAATACCCGCTTTGAACAGGTTGGTATGAGCCAGCAGGTTGGCTGTCATGAAGGCACCGTAACTATGTCCGCCTACCGCCATCTTATTGCGGTCGCCCACGCCCATGGAGTCAAGGGTGTTGATGGCGGCTTCGGCATTCATGGTCAGCTGCTCAATGAAATTATCATTGGGCTTGCTGTCCTTGCCTGTTGCCACAATGGGCATTTCGGCATTGTTCAGCACGGCATAGCCCTGGGTGACATAAAATACCGGTGAGCCTCCGCCTACAAAGGTGAACCGGTGTTCACTGCCACGGATCTGGGCCGCATCTGCGGCTGAATTGTATTCAGCCGGGTAAGCCCAGATAAATACCGGAAGTTTGCCATCTCTTTCTTTATTATATCCTTTGGGTAAATAGAGATCACCGGTCAGGTCCACACCATCGGCCCGTTTATACTTGATCTTTTGTTTGCTTACCCCCTCCATCTGCGGATAGGGATTGGTAAAACGGGTGAGCTGACGGTCGGCCATTTTCAGTTTTGTATTCCGGACCCAGTAGTTGGGCACTTCGTTTTCACTTTCGCGTGAAGTCAGCAGGATGCCTTTTTCTGCATCCAATACTTTCACCACATTCTCATAGTACCCTTCTGCGCATCGCCAGATCGTATCGGTTTTCTTTTTGTGTACATCATAACTGATCAGGAACGGCAGGTCGCCCTTGGGTGAACTGCCGGTGGAATTATTCATCAGGATCTTATTGCCGTTGTCGATGGTAAGAAGCACTTCCTTGCCATATTGATTCGGTTTTGTTACCGGGAACCCGGGATTGGAATAGGCATCCGTGGTATTCCTTGTAATCAGTTTTTCAAGATCGCCGGTGACCGGGTGATAGCGATCAACCTGGGTGATTTGTTTACTGCGGAGTCCCTCGGTCACGATGGCCAGACTTTCAGTGCCCCAGGTAATGCCGTTGTACCGCATTTTGGTTTTAAACAATAACTCCGGGTCAGCCGTAAAAGGGGCTTTTTGCGCATATACGGCATCGTGGTATTCTACCGGTTTTTTGATCAGTCCGCTGTCGAGCGGCATACACCATACGATCGTGGAGGGTTCGTCATCCCGCCATTCAAAGCCACGGGCCAGGGGTTGTACATTATCATAACCTGCAGGTGCTGTTTCGGCAGAGGGCTGATCGGCCAGTGCTTTGATGAGTTTGCCATTCATATCGGTGATACTCACCAGCGCTGGAAAACCACTGGCCGGTACAGCATAAGAGAACGGTTTTTTTAATGTACGGACGAGCAGGTATTTTTTATCAGGGGATATCACCACTGAGTTATAGATGGCCGGCTGGCCAATTTTTGTTTCAGTACCATTGTTATTTTTAATGAGCTGGGTCGTGGCATAGAAGGCGAAGAGCTGTTCGTCATACGGACTCTTGATCAGGTCCTGAAATGTGGGACGTGGGGCTGCTTTCCCATAGTTTTCCTGGATGGTTGGCCCGTCCGGAACTGCAGGCCGGGGAGGTGCAGCACTGGCGGGTTTGATCGTACCGCGGTAGAGTACGGTGTTGTTATCGTACCAGGAATAGCT
>CALRQQ020000020.1:0-18643 GCA_943370345.1 Chitinophaga pinensis | reverse complement strand
ATGGCGATCATCCCGATCAGGCAACCCAGCACCTGCATATCGCTGCCCATATCTTTCAACGCCATGCCTCCGGTAAAGGAAGCAATGGAAAATACCGGTCCGGGTACTGCCTGCACGATCCCCATCCCCGTATATAATTTTTCCTGATCGATCTGTACCGCATTGGGGTTTTTATCCCTGATCGCTTCAGGGCGTACGCTCCATTGTTCATACATCATGGGCATCAGCACCTGCCCTCCGCCAAAAACAAGGCTGCCCATCCGATACGTATTTTCAAAGAGGTTGATCGGTTTCCGGTTGGGCCATTCATTCTTACGTGCAGACTCCGACAGGATACCTGCCGCAATAAAGATGATGCCGAATAACCAGAAATTCCACCACCTGATCTTCCGCGGTTTTTGTTCGACCTGGGGGATACGCGTCTGACTGAAGTTGGTGGCGATACCGCCGGCCACGATCAGGGCCGGAATGACCCAGGTTTTTCCAAAGAGGAAATACGTGGCAGCCACGCTGCAGAGCATGATGATCCGGGTGATGGTATTCTTTATAGCATGGGGAAAAATATGAATGACCGCATAGCCCAAAAATCCGGCAGCCATGGGTGGAATAAATTTAAAAATATCCGTACCCAACTGCCTTTTATCGATATACTCTAATAAAAAAGAAAGTGCCCCCATGAATATGGATGCAGGCAGGATCCAGATGATCAGGGTTAATACCGCCAGGGGAACACCCCCTCTTTTATAACCGATCAGGGTCAGGGTTTGTGTGGAAGAAGCACCCGGCAATAACTGGCAGAACGCATTGTACTCCATCAGTTCCTTTTCGGTGACGTAGGGTGTACGCTCCACAAAGGTTTTCATCATCATGCCCAGATGCGCCTGTGGTCCGCCAAAAGCAGAAACACTGTGGAAGAAAACAGCCCTTAAAAATGGCAGGTGACGTAACAGCATTGAGCTTTAAATATAAAAAATTTAACCCAAGCTGCAGCTGATCACACAAATGGGGCGGAATTATGCTAAATTCATCACTCAAATAATCAGAATAACCGATGAAACAAAAACTGCTTTCACTTCTCTTGTTTTCTCCCCTTTTGCTTACTGCACAAAAAGCCGCTACCGATCTGACCGCGAAGATCAATGCGGCGGCCGATAAAATTGAACCCAAAACCATTGCCTGGCGTCGGGACCTGCATGAACACCCGGAACTGGGCAATAATGAAGTGCGGACCGCAAAGGTCATTGCGGCACATCTCCGTTCTCTGGGTATTGAAGTAACAGAAGGCGTAGGAAAGACCGGCGTGGTCGGTGTGTTGAAAGGAGGAAAACCGGGACCCTGTATCGGATTAAGGGCGGATATGGATGGCTTGCCGGTTGTGGAAAGGGTGGACCTGCCCTTTGCTTCCAAAGAAAAGTCAACCTATAACGGACAGGCCGTTGGCGTTATGCACGCCTGCGGACACGATACACACGTATCCATATTAATGGGTGTGGCAGAAATCCTGGCCGGCATGAAGAAAGACCTCGCCGGAACGGTTAAATTTATTTTCCAACCGGCAGAAGAAGGTCCCCCCGAAGGAGAAGAAGGTGGTGCCCCGCTGATGATCAAAGACGGAGCACTTGAAAACCCGCATGTGGATGTAATGTTTGGACTGCATATCAACTCCCAGACAGAAGTAGGCAAGATCAAATACCGGACCGGGGGTATCATGGCGGCTTCTGACTGGTTCAAGATAAAAGTAAAGGGAAAACAAACCCACGGCTCTCAGCCATGGGCGGGCATCGACCCCGTGGTCGTATCGGCCCAGATCATCAACGGTCTGCAGACCATTGTGAGTCGTCAAACCGAACTGACCAAAAACCCGGCGGTGATCTCGGTCAGTGTGATCAATGGAGGGGTGCGGTCCAATATTATACCCGAAGACGTGACCATGTTGGGTACTATTCGGACACTCGATACGGGTATGCAACGGATCATACATGAAAAAATCGCGCTCACGGCCTCAAAAATCGCGGAGAGCTCCGGCGCCACAGCAGAAACCTCAATTGATAAAAAGACCCTCGTTACTTATAATGACCCGACCCTGACCAAAAAAATGGTCCCCAGTTTTATTAAAGCGGCCGGTGAGGAAAATGTGATCGAAACGGAAGCGGTGACAGGGGCCGAGGATTTTTCCTTCTTTGCGGAAAAAGTACCCGCTATATTCTTTTTTATTGGCGGCATGGAAAAAGGCAAGGATCCGAAAACAGCCTTTCCGCACCATACACCCGATTTTGTATTGGACGAAAGCGGGATGAAAACCGGTGTAAAAGCATTTTGTCACCTGGTATTTGATTATCTCCAGTCAGCATCTACCCCGGCTAAAAAAGCATTCTGATGAAAAAGTCTTTTATATTGAGCGGCGCACTGTTTCTGTGCGCCGCTTTTTCTATCCATGCACAACGCATGGATAAAAAATTACAAACCGCACTTCAGTCGATGGTCAGCGGCTACCACGGCGATATCGGTATTTATGTCAAAAACCTGCGGACCGGTAAAACCGCGGCGGTAAATGCAGATTCGGTTTTTCCCACAGCAAGTATTGTCAAAGTGCCGATCCTGCTGGGTATTGCCGACCGGATGAACAAAGGGGAGCTGGCCTATGATTCCTTGCTAACGTATAAAGACTCTCTGCTGTATGAAGGGTCTGATATTCTCGGTTCATTCAAATCCGATGAGAAGATCACGCTCAAAAAAGTATTGATGCTGATGCTCACTACCAGCGATAATACTGCCAGTTTGTGGTTGCAGAGTATCGCAGGTACCGGAACACGGATAAACAACATCCTCGACAGCCTCGGTTTAAAAGATACCCGCGTCAACTCCCGCACACCCGGACGGGAAGCCAACCGCTCTCAATTTGGCTGGGGACAAACCACGCCCCGCGAAATGGGAGTGCTTTTCGAAAAGATCTACCGCTATGAGGTCTTTTCAAGAACAAGCAGTGAACGCATGCTTCGGTTACTGGGCCGGAATTTCTGGGATGAAGAAGAAGCGATTTCCGTGTTTCCTCCAACGATTGAAGTATTCAGTAAAAACGGTTGTGTGAATGCCTCCCGCAGTGAAGCGATGATCGTGAATGTACCGGGTAATCCATTTGTGTTTTGCATTTTCACCAGGAACAATACTGACACAAGCTGGACCCGCGAGAACGAAGCCTGGACCCTGGCAAGAAAGATGGCGACCTACTTGTGGGAATACTATAAGTAGAAAAACCGGCAGTAATTTATTTTAATAACTGAAACACCAGCAGGCTCAGCAGATAGGCCAGTCCGGTCATATACACCAGCTGAATGGCCGGCCATTTCCAGCTGCGTGTCTCTCTTTTCACGACGGCGAGGGTACTCATACATTGCATGGCAAATACATAAAAGATCAGTAACGATAAACCGCTGGCGAGCGTAAAAACCGGGGTGCCGTCGGGGCGGACCGCTGCTTTCATTTTTTCCTTTAGCAATAAACCGTCATCGTCATTGTCCCCCACACTGTATAAGGTAGCCATTGTTCCCACAAAAACTTCGCGGGCGGCAAATGAAGTAACGAGTGCAATGCCAATTTTCCAGTCATAACCCAATGGTGTAATTGCGGGCTCAATGGATTTTCCGATTATGCCAGCAAAGGAACTTTCCAGTTTTTCGGTATGCCAGGCTTTTTCCAGTTGAATGCTATCTGCACCGGGTTGCGCTTTCAGTTGTTCATATTTTGCCGTGATCTCCTGCATGGTATTGCCCGGACCAAAGGAGCTCAGGGCCCAGAGCACGAGACTGATGATCATGATGATCTTTCCGGCATCCACGACAAAGATCTTCGCCTTGCTGATCATGGTCGGCAATACGTTTTTCCAGCGGGGAGCCCGGTAAGTTGGCAATTCAAGGATGAAGAAACTTTTCTCTTTGATATGGATAAACCACTTCGCGATATACGATACGATCAGGGCCATCACCAGTCCCAGCAGATAGAGACCCATCATGACCAGTCCCTGTAAACTCATAAAACCGAGAATATAGGTTTGAGGGATCACGAGTCCAATGAGAATGGTATATACAGGCAGCCGGGCCGAACAACTCATCAATGGAGTGATCAGAATAGTGAGCAGCCGTTCTTTCCGGTTCTCAATATTCCGTGCACTCATAATGGCGGGCACGGCGCAGGCAAAACCGCTGATCATTGGCATCACACTTTTCCCATTCAGCCCCACGCTGCGCATGAGCCGGTCGGAAAGAAAACTGATCCGCGCCATATAGCCGCTGTCTTCGAGTAATGTGATCAGTCCGAAAAGGATCATGATCTGTGGAACAAATACAAGGATCCCGCTGAGTCCGGCAATCACACCGTTAAGCAGCAGGTCGGTCCACCGTGTATCCGGCAATGCCTGTGATAAGGATTGATTTATTTTAGAAAAACCCAGATCGATCCAGTCCATCGGGTACTGGGCCAGCCAGAATACACTCTGGAATAACAGGAACAAAACACCCAGCAGGATCAGGTAGCCCCAACGGCGGTGCAGCAGTACATTATCCAGCCGCTCTGTGAAAATGGATTTTTGCAGGGGGTCGGGCTCAGCCACGGCCTGTTGCATGATCTGCCGGATCCGGCTGTATCGTTGAAGGATCTCCTCTGCCTGGGTTTTGGTCGGGTTGAACTGGTTGCTGATTTCGATGTTTTCAATTGTCTTCTGCATCGGGGCATCCAGGTCAAACGTCTCGTGATTGATCAGGTAGTGGATTGCTTTGTAGTCACTCAGTTCCGGAAAATGTTTTTTGACCTCTTCAATAGGGGCTTCGGCCAGGGCTTTGTTATCAATAAAATCCCGGACCGGGGTTTTGTAGGCCTGCTGTAAAGTGAGGGAGATTGCTCTTTTCAGTTCCACAATGCCTTTGTTCTTCCGGGGATTTACGGCCACTACCGGAACACCCAGTTCCCGTTCAAGGGTGGGAATGTCAATTTTGATTCCTTTTTGCCGGGCCAGGTCCATCATGGTCAGTACCACCACCACCGGCACTTTCAGGTCAATGATTTGTGTACAGAAAAGCAGGTTTCTTTTCAGGTTGCTCGCATCGGCCACCGCCACCACTACATCGGCCTTCATGTCTTTGTCTTCCCCCATCAGCACTTTATAGCTTACCCATTCATCCAGCCGCTTCGGGTAAAGGCTGTAGGAGCCGGGCAGATCGATCAGTTCTGCACTGAAGGAGCCAAAGCGCGCAGTACCGGTCTTTTTGTCCACAGTCACTCCGGGAAAATTCCCGACCTGCTGGTTCAGTCCGGTCAGGCAGTTGAACAGCGAACTTTTTCCGCTGTTTGGGTTTCCGACCAGGGCGATATATGGGTTTTTTTGCTCCATTGAAGTGGCCTGCCGTCTTAAGGCGAGGCAAAAGTATTACGGTATCAGGAAACGGCCTTACGAAATACGATTTTTAGCAGGGGTAATCCGGAAAAAGATTGACGGAATTATGGCAATAATCCGGGTAAGAAAGAAACAGGCTCAATACCTTTGCAGCTTATCAACCGATTTATTATGGTTCGTGCTTTTTCAAGATCCCTGACCGGCCTGTTGGTGTTTATCATGGCTTGTTCGCCTTCCAAAAAAATTAATAAGGATGATGTCCTGTTACTGGACAACCTGAAAGCCCATATTCAGTACCTCGCCGATGATAAACTGGAAGGTCGTCGTACCGGTACGGCCGGGGAAAAGCTGGCCATGGAGTATATCAGCAACCAGTTCAGCAGTGCAGGACTGATCCCCAAAGGGACCACCAGTTTTTACCAGCCGTTTGAGGTGAATGAGGGTAAACAGATCGATCCTTCAACAACATTCAGCATCAATGGCAGTGATCTGGAAACCGGAAAGGACTTTTTTCCCTTTGTTTATAGCGCCAATGGCAAAATGGAAGCCCTTCCGGCCATTGCAGTACAGGAGGCAGAAATGCCCTGGTTTGTAGATCTGAAAGATGCCCTGGAAGAAAACAAGACCAACCCGCATTTTGATCTGGCCAATTATATCTACACCAATACTAAAAAAGCAAAGGACAAAGGGGCTACGGCTGTTATCATTTATAATACCTCGGCCACGGATGATAAACTGGCGTTCAACGGTAAGGATAAATCTGAAACCCTGACCATCCCGGTCTTTTATATTAAAAAAGAAGCAGCGGCCAAATACCTGAAAGACCCTTCCGCTTCCGTCAATTTAAAATTTAATGTATCGCTGAGCGATAAGATCCGTAAAGGAACGAATGTGGTTGGTTATATTGATAACGGAGCCACCACCACCGTGGTCCTGGGTGCGCACTTCGATCACCTGGGATATGGAGAAGACGGCAACTCCCGCAATACTGCCGCCGCCGCCGCCATTCATAATGGTGCAGATGATAATGCCAGCGGAACCGCTGCCCTGATCGAATTATCCAAAAAACTGAAAGTATCCCCATTAAAGAATAACAACTATCTCTTTATTGCTTTTTCCGGAGAAGAACTCGGACTCTATGGTTCCAAGTATTTCACCGAACACCCGACCATTGACCTGAAGACGGTGAACTATATGATCAATATGGATATGGTGGGCCGTTTGAACGACAGCAGTAAGGTACTGACCATTGGAGGATATGGTACTTCACCCGCCTGGGCCAGCGTGATTCAGCCGTCAACACCTGTAATAGAAAAGAAAACAGGAATTCCCCAGCTGGTTGTGCGGATCGACAGCAGCGGAACCGGCCCCAGCGATCATACCTCCTTCTATCGAAAAGACATTCCGGTATTGTTCTATTTCACCGGGCTTCATACCGACTATCATAAACCTTCGGATGATGCGGATAAGATCAATTATGGCGGAGAGCAATTAATTGTGCAACATGTGGCGGCTGTGGTACAGCGGCTCGACAAAGAACCCAAGCTCGCTTTTCTGAAAACACGCGAGGCGCAGACCACCACTTCGGCCCGGTTCAGCGTATCGATGGGGATCATGCCCGATTATACCTGGTCCGGTAATGGCTTACGTTCGGATGGGGTGAGTGAAGGCAAACCAGCGCAGAAAGCCGGACTGAAAGCCGGGGATATCATCCTGCAGATCGGGGATTTCAAGATCACGTCTATGGAAAGCTATATGCAGACCCTGGGTAAGTTCAAAAAAGGCGACAAAGTGAAAGTTGTCTATCTGCGCGGAAAGGATACCCTGGAGACCACTGTTGAATTCTAATCCGTAAATTACAGTATGGCCGAAAAAAACAAACTGGTCCTGGATACAAAAGAGCTCATGGCAGGCTTTTTTGAAGACACCTGTTTGCTGGGCGTAATGGCCCCGATCAAGGATTACCAGTTTTGCTGGCACCTGAACAATACGATCGGCCTCGACTTCCGGATCAATGATATTGAGATCAAGCTGATCAAAAAGAAACGGGATTATTTTTTCACAGTCTACGAATACCGGGTGCCCACCGGAACGCTCGAGCATTATATCTATAACAACCAGTTTGACGGCGAATACCTCCTCCCCGAATTCAAACACTTTGATTTTCTATGGCTGATGAAAGGCGATGAAGTAAATGATGATACCCTGCAGGAAACGATCCGGACGATCCGGAGTATTAATAGTGTGCAGCTGGTGACGGAGTTGTCGATCGACCAGATTAAGAATAAGGAGAATCTCGTCTTTTAATCCTGAAACGGTATTTCATAAGTAAGGATGAGTAATGGGTAATCAGTAGCCCGGACAAAGTCATTACAAAACAACACCTGTTTCAACGCTGTTAAGTTTATTCCCGTTTACTCATTATTGATCACTCATTTTTAAACGCTTCCTCTATGTGGACCCATACCGACAACAAACTCTATCGCAAATTTCAGTTCAGCAACTTCAGCGAAGCTTTTGCTTTTATGACAAGAGTGGCCATTGAAGCCGAGAAAATGGATCACCATCCTTTGTGGACCAATGTGTGGAATACGGTGGAGATCTGGCTGAGCACACATGATGCGGGCGATGTGGTGACGGAGAAAGATCATCTCCTGGCCAAAAAGATCGATGAGCTGGTAAAGTAAAAGGGATGAGCACAAAAGGGATACGATACAGTTTTCTCTTTTTACTGGCAGCCTGTAATAACCAGGAAGAAATGCCGGCAGGGGGACCCTGTACTTATCAGCATACCGTGCTGCCTGCAAAACTGGTACAACTGATCAGCACCGACAGTTTGAACTATGATGCGGCCTTTGCGATAAGCCGCTCTTCCGGCATAACAGATACGGTTTATTATCAGCAGATCCATCACCGGCTGTTGTCAGCCGAAGAGGTTAAAAAAGATAATCTGCTTGTTGGCCAGGTTTATCAGTACCTGCAGCAAGACCTGGTGATGGGTAGTTGTAATCCGCACCTGGAGTTTATCCAATTCAAAAAACAATAATCCACCAATTGCCAATTGCTTCCACGATATTGATGGTCCGCCCGGCTTCATTTGGCTACAATGATGAAACAGCGGCCAATAATTTTTTCCAGCATAATTCCGGATTAGACCGGTCTGTGCTGCAACAAAAAGCACTGGCTGAATTTGATGTCATGGTGAATTTGCTAAGGGATCATGATGTGGATTTGCTGGTCTTGCAGGATAGCAAGGAACCCCCGAAGCCGGATGCGGTATTTCCCAATAACTGGATCAGTACTTCCCCCGACGGGAAGATCATTATCTACCCCATGTTTGCACCCAACCGTCGGGCAGAGAAAAGAGATGAGTTAATAGAGCAGATCACCCGTGATTATGTGGTAACCGATGTGCAGGACTGGAGTGAGTTTGAAGCCGAAGGACGTTTCCTGGAAGGTACAGGCAGTATGGTCATCGATTATGATCACGAAATGATCTATGCGGCGATCTCCGAGCGGACGAATATATCTGTGCTGGAAAAATTTGCTTCAGCCAATGGGTTTCAGGCTATCGTCTTCCTGGCCACCGATAAAGAAGGGCATCCAATCTACCATACAAATGTGGTAATGGCGCTGGGCGAGAAATTTGCCGTGCTTTGTGAAGAAGCGATCGAAGAGGAATGGGAGTTGATCGCGGTGAAACAACTACTGGAATCCACGGAGCATACCATCATTCCCATCAACCGTGACCAGCTCTATGCTTTTGCGGGAAATCTGCTGGAGATCAGAAACAAAAAAGGGGATTCGCTGATCGTAATCAGCCAGACCGCGATGAATGCATTGTATCCGGATCAGCTTCAGCAACTACAAAAATTTGCCAAACTGATACCGGTTGCCATACCCACCATTGAACAGGTCGAAGGCGGCAGTGTACGTTGTATGATGGCCGAGATCTTTCTGCAACGAAAACCTAAGGAAGGATAACCACGGTCTTTTCGCCCTTTGCCTTCATTTGTCCGATCGGGGTGACGAATCCGCCTAATCCATTCTTTTCAAGTATACTGATCAGTTCGTCTTTTGCCGCCGGATCCACTGCGATCAGCAAACCGCCATTGGTCTGCGGATCAGGTAATAATTTAAACGCTTCGGCTACAGGGCTGCCCTTTTCAAATTTTACTTTTTCGCCATAGCTGCTCCAGTTACGGGTGGTGCCATCGGGAAATACGCCCTGCGCGATATAATCCTTCACTCCGGGAATGGCCGGGATCTTTTCATACCAGACTTCCGCACTCAGTCCGCTGCCATCAGCCATTTCGATCAGGTGTCCGAGGAAACCAAAGCCGGTCACATCGGTCATGGCATGTACACCGCTGATCTTACCCAGCTCCTCCCCTGTTTTATTCAGCGTGGTCATTTGTTTGATGATCACGGTAAGCAAGTCATCGGTGATCAGTCCTCTTTTCTGTGCTGTAGAAAGAATACCTACTCCGAGAGGTTTGGTAAGAAAGAGCAGGTCGCCTTCTTTGGCTGTATTATTTTGTTTCAGATTTCCGATTGGCAGAATGCCCGTTACAGCCAGTCCGAAGATCGGTTCAGGGGAGTCAATACTGTGACCACCCGCAAGAGGAATACCGGCTTCGAGGCAGATACTGCGTCCGCCTTCGACCACTTTCTGTGCCACTTCTGCCGGTAGTTTATTCACCGGCCATCCCAAAACCGCAATGGCCATCAGGGGTTTGCCACCCATAGCATAGATATCGCTGATAGAGTTGGCTGCAGCGATCCGTCCGAATTCATAAGGGTCATCCACAATGGGCATAAAGAAATCGGTCGTGGAAATGATGGCGGTTCCGTTACCAAGATCATACACAGCGGCATCATCCCGGCTATGGTTACCCACCAGCAGTTTATCGTTATCCGGAAAGGTAACAGAGGTCTTCAGAATCTCATCCAGCACTTTGGGAGCGATCTTGCAACCGCAACCGGCGCCGTGAGAGTATTGAGTCAATCGAACAGGATCCTGCATCATTCAGAAATTGAGGAGCGAAGTTAATCAATCAAGGGGGATGCAGCTAAATCAGAACACATTACGATTAATGCCGGTTATCAGTTTGCTTTGCGTCGGAACACAATCCCCGAGCTCTTCTGAAAATCGGAGCTGAAACGCAGGTTGTACACATCATTACCATCGCGTATCACGAGCAGTCCGGTGTTGGGTGGGTATTTACCAAGGCTTTCGGCAAACATTACGAGGGTGAAGGTTTCGAGACCATCATCCATATGTATCGTTTTTCGGATAGCTGAGCTTTTCAATCCCTGGCTGGGCATAATTACGTCTCCATTCAGAAACACACTTACGGTATCTCCATCAATTTCCCCGTTATCATAGAGGGTCAGGATCAGACTATCGGATTTGAAATAAACTTCCTGGCTAAATTCTGATTTACGGCCAGCGATCATGGTTGATTTTTTGATCGGATCTTCCACAGATTTTTTCACCAGGAGAGCTGCAGGATCAATGAGCCGGGTCCTGGGCAGATTGCTGGCAACAGGGTTGCCGACCACGGTTTTGCTGGTAACCGGTGTTAACGCCTGTTCTGCAATTACCGGCTGTTGACTTATGCCTGGTGAAGAAACGGGACTGGATTTGGCCAGGTTATCCGGTGTAACCGGTGCCGGCTTTTTTTCCGGTGTTTTGGGTGAAGGAGTTTGTTTGAGTGTTTCAGCCGGCTGATTTGGTTTAGTTGCATGAACCGTTGTTTTAACAACTGCTTTTTCTGTCTGTACCGGACTTGTTTTCACTGCTTGGTTTCCGGCTGCAGGCGTCGGTAGCTTTTCACTTGCCCCGGTGTTGACTACAACAACAGAGTTAACCGGAGGCGTTATTGAGTTGGGCTGATCATTTTTTACCGTTTCCGGGGCATTTTTAACCGGATTAGACGGATTAATGGGTGAATTTTCGGTTTTTTGAGCTATTTCCGCTGTTTTTATGGGCTCCGGGGCAATTTGCTTATCTTGTTTTTGAACCGTTACCGGCTTTGTGACAACTGCTTCTTCCGGCTTTTCCTGTTTTTGAGTTGGTTCAGGGCTTTTTACCGCCAGTTCCGGCGGGGTTGGCTGGACGGGCAGTGGCAATTCCGGCTTTTTCACCGGAAGTGATTTTTCCTCATTTTTGACCAAAATATCCGCTTTTTCCACGTATTCTGACTCAATTCGATCTGGTTTTGCCACTTTTACAATAGGTGCAGTTTCATTCCTTTCTTTGTAGAATACCATTTCATCGGCCTTATTCAACTCTTCCAGGTGTGGGAAAAGTTTGGAGGCGGTCAGATCCTTTTCTTCGGCAAGTTTCACTTTTCCGGTAACGGAGTAGTATTTTTTTGTGGCATTGGTTTTCCATTCCCCATCGAGTCGCCAGGTGCTGTCTGTCTGACTCCGGCGGAACGTGCTGGTTACTTTGATGCCTTTATCCAGTTTGCCCCTGAAATTATAGGCGATGATCTCATCGTCCTTTACTTCGCAGATATCCCCTTCAATTACACCTTTCACCCGCTTCACGATATAGTACAGGGTATCGTTTACGATAAACTCACTGCGGGAATAACCAAATACCTTTCCCTTGTATTCGGTCAGGGCGATTTCGAATGACTGATCTTTCCGTACGGAGCTCGAGTCATTGTGTAAGGCACCGGTCCACAATCCGGTGAGGGTTTGTCCATAAAAAAAAAGGGGGGTGAGCAGAAACAGGAAACTAAGCCAGAGGTGTCTGGCCTGTAACAGTGGCTTCACGGAGGAGGATATCGGCATTTTCTGTACTGACGGATTTACAATTTACCGTATGTAATAACGCTTCTAACCCTTCCCGATTGTGCAGGGAACGGAAATAAAACTTGTCGTAGTACTTAAGCAGAATTTCGAAACTTTCAGTGGTTTTGCCCTCATTTAGCAGAGAAATTGCCGTTTTTGCGTTCAAATGGCCCAATTTCTGGCTAATTCGTTCAATTGCAGCTATCAGTTTTTCGGGATCCAAAACCCCGTATTCGGGAACGATATGCTTCAACCGCTCCTCAAAGGGGATGTCAAGAAACCAGATTTTCGACCCGCGCATGTTTTTCCAGATTTCGCCCGGGATGTTGACGAGACCGATCCGCTGGGATTCATCTTCTAACCATATAAAACCAGTCGGGAGTCGGCAGTCGGGAGTCAACAGCCCCTCCTTAGAACTTATTGCTGACAATTCGTTACTTAGGAGATTCTCAAACATCTCCTGGGTGGGCTGCGGGGGCAGGCCAATGGCACCGAAGGCTGATCCTTTGTGACGGGCGATACCTTCGAGATCGATGACCTTTTCTCCTTTTTCTTTCAGGTGTTTAAGTAATTCAGTCTTACCGGAGCCGGTATATCCGCCGATAATGTTGAAGTGATAGGGCTTTTTGAACGTATCGAGTACGTGATTCCGGAACCTCTTATATCCGCCAATAAGGGTGTAAACTTTGAAACCATACATATCCAGTAACCAGGATACGGCGCCACTGCGCATCCCCCCGCGCCAGCAGTAAACGAGAACCTGTCGGGAGTCGGAAGCCGGAAGTCGGGAGTCAACAGCCAGGGCTTCCACTTGTTCCACCATGGGGCGCATTTTTGGGCCGAAGTAATCGAGACCGATCTTGATAGCTTGTTCGCGGCTGATCTGTTTGTAGGCGGTGCCGACCTGTTTGCGTTCTTCATCGCTAAACAAAGGCAATGATATGGCCCCGGGCAGATGAGCATGGTTGTATTCGCCGGGAGAACGTACATCAAAAACGGGATGTGTTTCGGCCAGTTTCAGGAATTCATCTATGTGGATGCGTTGGACGGGCATGGCAGGGTGTAAAAATAATCAAATAGAAGGGTATGTTGAAGAGGAGGTTTATATAATTGGGCAGAAGTTGTTTTGATGAAGTTTATAGTTCAACCCCGTTGGGGTTGCAGGACATTCATATCACCTGTACCCCGGGTTGGCACCCGGGGCTATGAATAGTTCAACCCCATTCGGGGTTAGCAGTTGAGTTCAATCCCAGGGAGTTTGAAACTATTCCGGATGTGATTTATGAACACCTCGGTGAATTAGGTTCAACCCCATTCGGGGTTAGCAATGCTGATATTATTTTTATTAAGATTGTTTGATTTCAAATTGGTATGAAGCATTACAACACTTCAATACATAAACGGGAATTTCAAAAGGAACCAAGCCCGGAGGGCTTAAACTTTTCATAGCCCCGGGTGCCAACCCGGGGTAAACGGATTCCCGATGACCCCGCAACCCCGAAGGGGTTGAACTTTCATTTAGTATAAAAAAAAGACCGTCAATTGACGGTCTTCATATTTTTTTAAGTTTAATTACCGGTTCATACTGGCCAGGAACTCTTCGTTGCTCTTGGTGCCTTTCATACGGTTCTGCAGTTCGCGCATGGCTTCTTCGGTGTTCATATCGGTGAGATACACACGGAGGAGATTCATACGTTGCAGTACATCACGTTCCAGCAGCAGGTCGTCGCGACGGGTACTGGAGGCCACAATATCGATGGCCGGGAAGATCCGTTTGTTGGACAGTCGGCGGTCGAGTTGTAATTCCATGTTACCGGTTCCTTTGAATTCCTCAAAGATCACTTCGTCCATCTTACTTCCGGTATCCACCAGGGCAGTAGCGATAATGGTGAGTGAACCGCCGTCTTCAATCTTACGGGCGGCACCAAAGAATTGTTTGGGCTTCTGCATGGCGTTTGCTTCCACACCACCGGATAATACTTTACCGGAGGCGGGGGCCACTGTATTATGTGCACGGGCCAGACGGGTGATGGAATCCAGAAGGATCACCACATCGTGTCCGCATTCTACAAGACGTTTTGCTTTTTGCAGGGCTATGGTAGACACTTTCACGTGTTTCTCAGCCGGTTCGTCAAACGTTGATGCGATCACTTCACCTTTGATGCTGCGTTCCATATCGGTTACCTCTTCCGGACGTTCATCCACCAATACGACCATCAGGTAACACTCGGGATGGTTCTCTGCAATGGCATTGGCCACGGCTTTCAGCAGCATGGTCTTACCGGTCTTTGGCTGGGCCACGATGAGTCCGCGCTGACCTTTACCAATGGGGGTAAAGAGATCCATGATCCGGGTGGAATAATCGGAAGCGGTGGTGAAAAGATTCAGTTTCTCGTAAGGGAACAATGGGGTAAGATAATCGAAGGGGACACGGTCGCGTACTTCTTCGGGACTCTTGCCATTGATCGTATCCACTTTCAATAAGGCAAAATATTTTTCTCCTTCTTTCGGCGGACGTACAGATCCGTGCACGGTATCACCGGTCTTTAAACCGAATAATTTGATCTGTGAAGGCGATACATATACATCGTCGGGAGAAGATAAGTAGTTGTAGTCGGACGAACGGAGGAAGCCGTAGCCGTCAGGCATCATTTCCAATACACCTTCGCCAAGGATCACCCCATCAAACTCCACATTGAACTGTTGTTCGCGGCGGGGAGGATAGAATTTATTCTGTGCATTGGTATTTTCGCCGGCCTGCTGACTTGCTTCATTGAGAATTGCCTGGGCCAGTTGTTCGGTCTTACTATCAAGAACGATCTCTGCATTGTTATTTTCAGAACCGTCTTGTTGTTCCTGGTCCTGTGCCGGACTTTGCGCCTGTTCTGTGGAAGTATTGCCATCCACCTGGGGCTTTTCATCCGGTTTTTTACGGGCTTTCTTTACCGGTGCTTCTTTTTTGATAGGCATATTGGGTTTTTTAGGGATATGTTTTTCCTCTCCGCCACTTTCCACTACGGCTTCTTCGCTGCCGCCGGTGCTGGTATTGGTTTTAATGATACGCTTGCGTTTTCCATCATCCGCGGGTTTGGCTCCTTTGGCTCCGGCAATAGCCTGACTGTCGAGGATCTTGTAAACGAGATCCTGCTTACTCAGCTTTTTGGCATTGGGGATTTTCAACTGCTCGGCAATATCCAGCAGTTCAGGAACGAGCATGTCGTTCAGTTGGAGAATATCATACATAAAAAAAACTTGAGGTTAGTCAAAACTCGCGGTCGCCAATCTTGTGATGTGAAAATTTGAGTTAAATTGAATGGAACAGGCTGGTAAATGATGAGCCAAATACTATGGAGAACTAAACTTATCGGCCTCTTTCCGCTGCAAGTATACAGCTAATTTGGCAAAATCAAAAATTTTTAGCCGGTTTATCGACTAAGTAAATACCGGCATTACACAGAAACACAAGGGGTTACGCTAAAACCTATTTGACCGTTCAATGCTGCGGTTCATGCTTTACCTTTGCCCCTCGGAAAAAACGACGATATGTTCAACAAACGAATCAAGATCAGGGAACTGCTGGCCACGGAGCCGGCCGGACAGGAATTAACTGTAATGGGATGGGTGCGTACCTTCCGCAACAATCAGTTTATTGCATTAAATGATGGCAGTACCAATAACAACCTGCAGGTAGTGCTGGAACTGGGAAAATTCCCGGAAGAAATACTGAAGCGGATCACCACCTCGGCTTCGCTGAAAGTAAGTGGTACCGTGGTTCCCTCATTGGGAAAAGGACAGAAAATGGACCTCAATGCCGCTACACTGGAGATACTCGGTGACAGTGATGCAGAGAAATATCCCTTGCAGCCCAAGAAACATTCGCTGGAATTTCTCCGTGAGATCGCCCATCTGCGCTTCCGGACCAACACGTTCGGATCCGTATTCCGTGTCCGTCATTCACTGGCTTTTGCCATACATAAATTCTTCAATGAAAAGGGGTTCGTATACATGCACACACCGATCATCACTGCGAGTGATGCAGAAGGTGCCGGTGAAATGTTTCGTGTAACCACCCTGCCCATGGATGGTACCGCTCCAAAGAACGAGGATGGCAGTATCAATTTTAAGGAAGATTTTTTTGGCCGCAGTACCAACCTTACCGTGAGCGGACAGCTGGAAGGTGAACTGGGAGCTACCGCCTTTGGCGAGATCTACACATTTGGTCCGACGTTCCGTGCGGAGAACAGTAATACCACACGTCACCTGGCCGAATTCTGGATGATCGAACCCGAGATGGCGTTCTATGATCTTGAAGATAATATGAACCTGGCAGAAGAGTTCATCCGTTATATTATCAAATATGCGATGGAGCATAACCGTGAAGACCTCGAATTCCTGGCACAACGGCTGGCGGAGGAAGAAAAAGCCCTGCCTCAGGATAAGCGCAGCGAAATGGGGTTGATCGAGAAACTGGAGTTTGTATTAAATAATAATTTTGAACGCCTCACGTATACGGATGCGATCGAGATCCTCCGCGAAAGCAATCACAATAAGAAAAAGAAATTCCAGTACCCGGTAACCGGGTGGGGTATGGATCTGCAGAGTGAACACGAACGCTACCTGGTAGAAAAACATTTCAAGAAACCGGTGATCCTGTATAACTATCCTGCTGCGATCAAAGCATTTTATATGCGTCAGAATGATGGTTGTGCGCCCGGACAACAGACCGTGGCGGCCATGGATATCCTGGCACCCGGTATCGGGGAAATTGTAGGTGGTTCACAACGGGAAGAGCGCCAGGTAAACCTGGAGAACCGGATGAAAGAGATTGGTATTCCGGTGGAAGAACTCTGGTGGTACCTCGATACGCGCCGCTTTGGTACTGTACCGCATGCTGGATTCGGATTAGGCTTTGAGCGCATGGTGCAATTTGTTACGGGTATGACGAATATCCGGGATGTGATTGCTTTTCCGAGGACACCGGGAAGCGCGGAATTTTAGTAAATAGTAAATAGTAAATAGAGAATAGGGGTGATGATCTGCTTAGATACGGGCAGCTGTTATATTAGTAATTAGTCCTAAGTACATCCCTATTAACTATTTTCTATTCTCTATTTTCTCTATTCGTGCACACACATCACCGGCACATGCGACTGATACACCAGTTGCTTCGTAGAGCTGGGTTTGAATACGCCTTCGAGTAAGCGGTGTTTTTTGGGAATAGTGATGATGAGGTCGAGGTTGTTTTTCTCCGCAAATTCATTGATACCATCTTCAATATCGGCATGTTCGATAAAATGATACGCGGGACTGGCTTCTTCCAGCATTGTATGAAGCAGGAGTGATTGTTCCGGTGTTTCGGGTTTGAAATGTTTGTTGTGATAATCCACGTTGAGCACATCCAGCTCCGCTTTGAATTCCTTTACAAAATCAACAATAAAATGGGTCGGTGTGGTCTTCACCGCATCCTTGAAGTCGCAGGCGAAGCCGATCTTCTTAATTCCATTGCCATAGGATTTGCCGGGAGGTACACAGATCACCGGCCAGGTAAGATGACGTATCGCGGTGAGTGTATTGCTGCCAAAGAGGATGCGCTCCACCCCGGAAGCTCCTTTGGTGCCCATGATCACGGCGAATGGATTGATCTTATTACAGAGATTTTCCAGTTCATCCGCCACGTTGCCCAGACGTGTTTCGGTATACACTTTCAGGCTGCCCGAAGTCAGGTGTTCCACTTCTGTCTTCAGTCTTGCAATTTGCTCCTCTGCTCCTTTCCGCAGGTCTTCGATCGAAACCAGTACAATGGGTGTATCGGAAAAACTTACCGGCACCTGGTATACGTGCAGCAGCAGTATACTTGCATTCACGCTTTTTGCCATGTCAATTGCATAATGCATCGCATTGGTGGCAATGGGAGAAAAGTCGGTGGGAACGATAATGGTTTTCATTGCTGAAGGTTTGTTTTTACAAGTTAGGTTTGTTCAGCGACAACCGCAATGATTGCTATCATTGGGGGCAATGATTTTTTGTGGAAAAAACCGGCTTCCGGATCTGATTAGAAAACAACGCTTATGGCAACAATTGACAACGATATGCCGGTACAACGGCACAGGGCAGGCGTGCGCCGCCCGGTCAAACAGCAATTACGCATCGATATGACACCCATGGTTGACCTGGGGTTCCTGCTGATCAGTTTTTTTGTGATCACTACCGAGTTGAGCAAACCAACGGCGATGCCACTGGCCATGCCAAAGGATGGCGGTGAATCAGATCTGGGTGAATCCTATGCCTTAACCGTATTGCTTGGTAAGGAGGATAAGGCCTGGTTTTACTATGGAAAATGGCCGGAGGCAGTAGCAAAAGACGCAGTAATACCGCTGAATGGTCCTAAAGAAATACGGCAAAAGATACAGGAGCGACAACTGTGGCTGGATGCCCATCCGGGTAAGGAGG
>CALRQQ020000019.1:0-19324 GCA_943370345.1 Chitinophaga pinensis | reverse complement strand
AAGTGGACTATTTCAAGTCCTGGCTCTATATGGTAGCCAAGAATCATTGCCTGATGCGGATCAGGGAAAAGCAGGGCAAACCCACCACGGAGATCAGTGAACGGCATGTATCCACACCCGGTGAGGAGACCGACCGACAGGCACTGATACAGAACGATCATACGCTGGACCTGATGGAACGATCGCTGGCCGAACTGAATCCAGAGCAGCAGCAATGTGTAACTTTGTTCTACCTTCAGAAAAAAAGCTACCAGGAAGTGAGTGAAGTAACGGGATTCAGTATGTTGCAGGTAAAGAGCTATATACAGAACGGGAAGCGGAATTTAAAGCTGCTTGTAGAGAAAAAATTAAAGGATAAAGGCGTTTGAGTTTATAAAAACAATTAAGCCATGGTGCCGCTAAGCCTATGTACCTATGAAAGAGTTATCATCGTTCGAACAAACGTAATGAACAGAACTGCGAAATAAAAAATGTCAGATAATTTAAAGGACATATTATCGAATGAGCATCCGGAGATCGACCCGGAACTGATGATGCGTTACCTGCAGGGAAAACTTACGCCTGAGGAAAAGCATGAAGTGGAGAAGCAATTGATGCAGGGCGATTTTGAGGAAGAGGCCATGGAAGGGTTGCAGGAATTCAGGGATAAGGAACAAATTCAATATACCGTAGAGGAGTTGAACCGGGACCTGAAACAACGTACGGAAAAGAAAAAAAAGCGCCGGGAAAAACTCAAATTGCCGGATCAGACTATCGTGATCATTGCGGTTGTTGTTGTATTGTTATTGGTTGTTGTATCTTATCTGGTTATAACGAGACTGATGCATCCGTAATAAGCCTGCCCACTGGTACATTCTTTTCCGGATTCCTTACAGCATTTAATCTTACACAAGCTGACAATCAAGTGATTAACCTAATTAGCCGGGGTTTTCCACCGTCTATTCACCTGCCTTTTCCCAATATGAACTTACTGTTAACTTTAGGTAAAGTGGAATCCGAAGCGGAGAAGCAACCTACCTTACCAACGATTAAAACAGTTTGTCATGAGATGGGAAAAAGTATCTTTTACACCAGACAATGAGATCTATCATTTGTACAAGGATGAACAGAAGATCCTGACGCTCCATTTTCACCCTTTCTCTCAATCAGCCCGAGTGGAAACCGGCAATGAGAAGCGGGTCTTCCAGATCCGTAAAGAGGGTTTTCTGCGCAATAGAACAGTACTGCGTACTGAATATGGCATTAAGCTTGGTGAATTAGGACATGAAAATGGCCGTTCATTCATCAGTATTGAAAACGAACGCTATTTTTATTCCATCATCAACAATCCCCTCGCCGAACTGCAAATTTTTAAAGCAGATGCGTTAAAACCCATGATCACCTGTGGGTTGAAAACGGATGATGGCAATCCGGAAGTCCGGTTTAAAAAAGACAAACATCAACCGGATGACTCTTATTCAAGTCTGCTGATGGCGTTGTGCTGGTATATGTTCCTGCCCGTTGCACAGGAGAATACCGTTGCATTTGCCCGGTAAGCAGCGACCGGTTATATACCACTTATAGTTTTTCCCAGCACTCTTTTGCAAACTGTTCCAGTGACGGGTCACGTGCCCCCATCAGCAACAACACAGTATTGCTGCCCAGATGCGGGCGGACGGTATCCATAAAATCATTCCGGTTCTCTGTAAAGAAGGCCTGTTTGCCCAATGCTTTCAGGTCATTGATCAGGTCATTGGCAGAAATATCTTTTACCGCAGTACCACCGGCATAGAAGATCTCACTCATCCAGATCTCATCTTCGGGGCGGAGAACTGCAGCGAGTTCCTTTACAAAATCCGCCCGCAGAAATTTAGTGGGTTTATACCCGTGAGGCTGAAACCAGGCGATCACTTTAGGGGCAATGGGCTGACAGGCTGCAATGGCCGCTGCACATTTCACGGGGTTATGGGCGTAGTCGTCGATCAACCAAACGCCTTGCTTTTGTCCCAATACCTGGTGACGCCGGTAGATTCCTTCATAATTTTTCAGTGCAGCTGCACAGGTAGCGAGGTCCACTCCGAGCTGATGGGCAACTGCCGTTGCCGCCACGGCATTTTCCATATTGTGTTTACCGGGAAGGTGCAGACTAAAGGGCTGATTATTCACTTTAAAACGGATCTCCATGCCCTGTTGGGTGAAATCAGTAGCGGTATAACCGGCATCCCTGCTGTTGACGGTGGCAAAATCATTGGCCCATTGAGCGGAGAGTGGTGCGGTCAATGGATGAGATTGATTGGTAATGAACTTTCGTGAATGAGTTTTAAACACCCCGAAAATGCGGAGCAGCTCATCGATCTCCTGGTGGTCTTTATCGATATTCAGCAGCAGACCGATCTCCGGTTTGTATTGAACAATGGAACCATCACTTTCATCCGCTTCGATCACTAACAGCTCCCCTGCTCCTACTTTGGCATTGCCGATCTTGCCTTCTTTGATGATACTGATCAATCCGGCGCCGCTGATAATACTGGGTTGCAGTCCGGCTTTTTCCAATATGTCAAACAGCATGGCACTGGTGGTACTCTTGCCGCTGGTTCCGCCAACAGCGATCGTCTTCTTACTGGCTGCAATAAGCGCCAGCAGTTCGGAACGGCGAAGAATGGGGATATTCAATTGTTTGGCCTTCTGCACTTCAACTACGGTATCTTCAATGGCCGTAGAACAAACTACTAAGTCAGTAGTATCGGTGATACCGGATCCGTCCTGCACAAAGCAGCGGATTCCATCCGCTTCCAGTTTTTCCTGCGTTTCATTATACACACCGGGGGCAAAAAAGCGGTCACTCCCGCTCACGTTTTTACCGATGCCTTTGAGGTATTGTGCCAGGGCACTCATGCCGGTTCCAGCCACACCGATAAAGAAGGGATTTTTGAAGTCGTTGATCGAGGATATCATGGTACAAAGAAAAGGAAAATGTTGTGAGTTTTGGGGCGAGGGTTGAGGGCTGGGAGGTTTAGAAGTTTGTTCAGGATTTATGACCACTCAATACTACATCCAGCCCGCTTATTTCTTTATTATATTTTGCCGGCAAGAGCAAAGCCTTAATCATCCCGTCCATGTTGATCTTACAACTGAATTTGTATACTGGTACGACCGGCCTCAGCCAGTTGATCCTTCCAAATTGCAGTAAGATTCGAACCTGCCGGGGCACCAGTAATTTCTGTGCTTCGAGCAAGACGGCATACCGGAAAGCCCCGAGATGTTTTTTGTATTGTCTGAACAGATCCTTTGAATGCGGGCTGGCGATAAGATCCTGGTTCAGGTGTACTTCGCGGTCGCTGAGCCAGTTAGAATATCCTTCCGGAAGGTCTTTTAGTCCCATCCGGGTACCGAGCCGGAAGAATACATCGTATACTTCTTCCTTTTCTGCAGTGGTCAGTTTGTGTTCAAGCAATTCAAACGACGCTATGCTGTAAAAGATCAGCATATAAAGTACATCACGGTAGGCCCAGTCGGGTATACTTGCCCCCCGTTTGTTTTCAACACTGCTATGGATTTGGCGCATGGAATCGATGGCCGCATGGGCCTGTTCTTCGGAAGCAAAAACAATCCGTTTGGCATAACCCACGGTGGAGAATAAACGTCCCAGTGGATCAGCCGGCAATTTCCCGGTAAAATAAAGCCAGTCCACCGCTTTATTCAGCGCAAACTCGGCGGAGGCACCGGCAAAGATGAATAATACGGTTTCACTGCGGCCCCAGGTACGTCGCACCACGGAACCCTCCCTGACAAAATCAGTCATAACACTTATTTACTGAAAGTATATTTGTAAAAATCAAAATTAGGCTTTTACTTTGTATTTCAAAGTACTTTTTATTTATTGATCATGACATTCATACAATACCTGAAACAAACATTTCAATCCCGCAGGCTTATCCGTAATATTCTGTTCGGGGCACTACCCGCAATTGCATTGATCGTGCTTTTTCTTACCTCCGCCAATGATCCGGATCCGGCATGGCACCCGTTGTGGATATTGCGCCCGTTACTGCTGGTTCCTTTTGCAGGTGCCATGGGCGGACTTTTCTTTACGTTCATGGAACCCTGGCGGAACAAAACCGGCTGGACGAAAATTGTTGCCTATCTGGTCTGCCTGTTGGTTTATGTGATGGGCGTATTCATGGGTATCGTACTTGGACTGGATGGCACATACTGGGATTAATCTTCATGCGCCCTGAATCATTCAGTTGCAGCAAAATCATTACTTTCAGCAGATGAAATTAATACCACTACTCATACTGGCAACCAGTCTCAGCTTCACTGCCTGCCAGCAAAAACCTGTTATTACTGATACCGGCACCTCCGCAAAAGAGATCGGCAATATGCTTGATTCCCTTAACCGGGCTGCTGCCAGGGCTGATTTTAACGCTTACTTCCGCTACTATGCGGAAGATGGCATATTCTGTGGCACCGATGCCACCGAACGTTGGAACAAGCAGGAATTCATGAAATGGTCCAAGCCTTATTTTGATAAAGGCAAGGCCTGGAATTTCACGGCGATCGAACGGCATATTTACCTGAGCCCGGATGGGAACATCGCGTGGTTTGATGAACTGCTCAGCACACAGATGAAGATCTGCCGCGGGTCAGGTGTGGTGGTCAAAGAAAACAATGACTGGAAACTGAAGCAATATGTGCTGTCAACTACAGTACCCAATAGCCTGGTAGATACGGTAACGGTGATGAAAACGGCAGAAGAAGATTCACTGATGCGGGTGATCACAAAAAGCAAATAGTCATTGAAGAAGATCTTTTACAAAAAAATGCTGATCAATTTTCTGTACTTGCTGCTTTGTCTGACCCTGGCTGCTGTTGCCACCTGGCTGACGGGAATATATATGCAACGGCATCCATCCGGTTCATCGGAAGGATCGGGATGGGCCGGCATGGCGGATGCGCTTTCCTTTGGCATAATGGCCCTCCTTTATCTGATCATGGCATTGATCTGCTGGATTATACTGGTATTCCGGCAGAGAACCCGTCATACCAGCCCTTTTCTCTATGCCGCGATCCATTTACTGATGCTGACAGTAGTTGTTTTCCTTTATATTGGCCTTATGCTGTATTCCTTTTAGCCCGAACTATCCTTATCCACGTAAGTTTACGCCCACAATTATCAATATTATTTTTCAAGAGTTGTTAAACCCTTCGCCCTTTAAAGAGTCATAGCGCGACCATCAATCGAACCCACATGTACCGACCAAAGACCCTTGCCATTACCGGCCTGTTGGCCCTCTTTATTTTTCTGGCCTGTAAAAAGGAAACCAGTGCCCCGGGCAATGACGCTGTAGCAGCCGTACTCAATCTTCCAAACAGCCCATACAATTACGCCAGTATCTCGCTGCCGGCTTATCTGAACTCACCCCCCATCCAGGGACAGATCAATACCCCGCCCACTAACCCGATCACCAATGACGGGGCAACACTGGGTCGTGTACTCTTTTATGACAAAAATCTATCCGCTAACAATACGATCGCCTGTGCCTCCTGCCATAAACCCGAACTCGGCTTTTCAGATACGGCAGTCAAAAGCAAAGGATTCAACGGGGGACTCACAGGGCGAAATTCCATGTCGCTGGTGAATGCCCGTTTTTATACCCCCGGTAGTTTCTTCTGGGACCAGCGGGCGGCCACCTTGGAAAACCAGGTAGTGACCCCGATCCAGGACCTGGTGGAAATGGGTATGACGCTGCCGGCACTTGAAACCAAACTCAGTGCATTGGCCTATTATCCGCCCTTGTTCAAAAAAGCTTTTGGGGATGAAACCGTAAACAGTGACCGGATCGCCAAAGCCCTTTCACAATTCGTTCGCTCCATCATTTCTTATCAATCCAAGTATGATGCAGGCAGGGCAACCTTCCCGGCAGCACCTGCTCCCCCACCTAATGCTGTCTTCCCGAATTTCACCGCCCAGGAAAACAGGGGCAAGGAATTATTCCTGCTGCCGACCAGTGGCTGCGCTGCCTGTCATGGTACCGAAACCTTTGTGGCCCCAACAGAAAAGAATAATGGTATTGATTTGAATACGGTGGACCGCGGCTTCGGCGCCGTGTCCAATAACATGAACCTTGATGCCACATTCAAAGTAACCAGTTTGAAGAATATAGCACTGACGGCGCCTTATATGCATGATGGCCGCTTCAAAACACTGGAAGAAGTGGTGGAACATTACAGCACGGGTGTAAAGAATCACCCCAATCTTTCGCCCCAGATGAAGCTGCCTAATGGACAACCCCGGTTGCTGAATTTATCCGCAGAAGATAAAGCGGCACTGGTGGCATTCCTGAAGACGCTGACAGACCTGAATGTGGGGGCAGATGCGAAGTATAAGAATCCGTTTAAGTAGGTAGACAAGCCTGCCTCCGGCAAAGGCAGGTCAACTTATCAACTTTTTAACCCTTGTTCCTTACCATTTCCGGGTATCCCCATCCCTTGGCGAGTGCATTCACCGCCATGGCGATACGTTTGGCTTTTGTGGCATCTGTTTTGGCACTATCGATCCATTTGCTGAAATAGCGCTGATGTGATCCCGTTAATGACTGAAAATAAGTATATGCAGCCGGTTCATCTTTCAGGCATTCGATAAAGTCGGCATTGAAAATAAAGTCTGATTTGTCCTCAGTGAGCTGTACATCCAGCATGGCACCCACTTTCTTGCCGATGGCCCGTCGCATATCTGCATTGAGTGCCATAATAAAAATGCCGCCTCCCATAGGAATCAGTGAAGTCCGCTTAATGGCATACTTGTCCAGTTTGCCTTTTACTTTGAATTCTCTCTTATTATCCGGTTTAAGTGCCTGAGCGATATCAGCCGGCACTTCAAAATAGGTCCAGCCAGTCTTCTCCCCTTTTGCACCGAATTTGTTAATTATAACCGTAAACCGGATCATGGCAGTATTTAGTGGTAATTTTAAAGTGACAACTAAAATAATGAATCGTTTAAAAACTGATATATGAATTCTTCCGGACTCCCCTTTTTCGAGCGCTTTGCCGCTAAAGTTACCCGCGCCACCGGCCGGCCTTCTGCCTTTATACTCGCCTGCCTCGTGATCCTGATCTGGATCATTACCGGACCCGTATTTGGTTTTTCAGACACCTGGCAACTGGTCATCAATACCGGTACCACCATTATTACCTTCCTGATGGTATTTGTTATCCAGCATGCACAGAATAAAGACAGTGTGGCGCTGCAGTTAAAACTCAATGAACTTATTGCGGCTTCCAGCCGGGCCAGTAACCGGTTGGTAGATGTGGAGGATCTGTCGGCCGAAGAACTGGAAACATTAAAGAAATTCTATATTAAGCTATCCGAACTGTCCAAACTGGAAAAGAATATTCATCGTACCCACTCCATTGATGAAGCACAGCATACACATCAGGATAAAATCAAAGTACAGGAGCAGGAAAAGCGTTAAAATAATGGGAAAAGGTGAACTGGCCTGATCAATGGTTTCCACAGGAAGGAGAAACAACTATTTTTGCCCTTTCCTGTTAATGAGCACCATGAAACAAAACACCTGCCTTATCCTTTTACTTTTCATCTTATTCCTGTCTGCCAGTAATATCTATGCGCAGGATATTCCCGTCACCATCCGTTTACAAAACACCAAAAAGGAACCGGTACCGTTTGCCTCTGCAATGGCCTTCAACCGGCTCGACAGTACCCTGGACAAAAAGCAGGTTGCAGACAGCAATGGACTGGTCCGTTTTCAACTCACGAAAGGACAGCAATACCGCTTGGAAGTAGTGGCGATGAACTATGCCCCATTTGAAAAAAACATTTCGGTTGGTTCGGGTAATCCTGAACTTCGGTTTACGCTGATGGAAACAGGTAAAACAATGGAGGGGGTCATTCTCCGTTCGTCCAAGCCCCTGATGCGGCAGGAAGACGACAAAACCATAGTTGATCCGGAAAACCTCGTAGCGGCATCTTCCAGCGGCTATGAAGTGATCGAAAAAACACCCGGTCTCTTTGTGGACCAGGACGGGAATATTTATATCAGCAGTTTAAGTCCGGCCAGCGTACAGATCAACGGACGTGAAATGCGGATGAGTGCCGCGGATGTGGCCAGTATCCTCAAAAGTCTTCCGCCCTCCGCCATCTTAAAGATCGAGATCGTACGGACCCCTTCCGCAAAATATGATGCCAACAGCAGTGGTGGTGTGGTGAATGTGGTACTGAAAAAAGGGGTGAAGATCGGCCTCACTGGCAGTGTTAATGCCGGCATTCAGCAAGGCAACTATGGCAATCAGCTCATCGGATTTAACCTGAACAATAATGACGGGGAAAAGAGTTTATCCCTCAATTTCAATTACAGTCACCGCAACAGCTATGAAAAAATAGTCACGGACAGGATCTTTGCTCCGGATTCTGTACTCCGCCAGGAAGCCTATACCGCTTATCCGGGAAATACATTATTCGGGAGCTATGTCTACAGCTGGGGAAAGAAAAAATGGGAGTTCGAACTTTCAGGGACAGCCAATCTGAATCTGTCGGATAACGAGACGAATAACCAGAACCGGATCGAAAAGATCAGCACGGCACAGTTGCTGACCAATAACCTCAACAAAGTAAATAACCAGGGACATTCCCTGGTGATCGGCAACGGATTTGAGTCAAAACTGAAACTGGACAGCTCCGGATCGGAATGGACCAGCCAGTTCTTCTACTACTATTCCGATAATCAATCCGACCAGACCTATGCCACACAGTATTACACCCCCCTGAGTTTAGTCAATTCCGGGGATGGCAATATGGACAATCGCCGTGATCTTTTTTCTGGCCGGACGGACTTTAAACTGAAAATGAAGAAACGATTCACGTTCGAATCCGGTCTCAAATCAACCGTTCATCTTTTTAAGAACAATACCCTTTTCTATGCTGAAACAAACGGCACGCGTACTTCGGATGCCGGACGGACCAACCGTTTCCGGTATAAGGAGAATATCAATTCTTCCTATGTGCAGGGATCAAAGACCATGGGTAAGGACATCGTATTGAAATTTGGAACACGGCTGGAGAATACCAATATGCGGGGTGATCAGGAGATCCCTTCGGATACGAGTTTCGCCATTCATCGTACCGATCTGTTCCCTTATGTATTCCTCAGCAAGAGCCTCATGCGGATCGCCGGTTATGACCTGAGGGGGTACCTGGTGTACCGGCGTACGATCACACGACCGGTATATGAACAACTGAATCCATTTTCACGGTATGTGGATGCCTATCTTTCTGAAGTGGGTAATCCCGGATTGAGGCCGCAGTTTACAAGGAACTATGAAGCCAATATCAGTGTGGATGAACGCCCGATACTCGCTATCGGCGTGAATGATACAAAAGACATTTTCACGAATGTGGTGTATCAGTCCGATACCAGTCAGCGGCAGGCTTACCGTACCTATGACAATCTGGGCAAGAATAAAGAATGGTATTTCCGGGCCCTGGGGGCATTACCTCCGGGTGGTAAATATTTCTTTGTGCTGGGCACTCAGTACAACCACAACTTTTATGAAGGATTGTACGAAAACCAGCCGCTATCGTTCAAACGGGGTACCTGGACCTTCTTTACGTACCAGACATTGAAGCTGGATAAATTATCCGTGATCACCCTGAATGGTTTCTGGCGGTTAAAAGGACAACAGCAGTTTTATGAACTGGGCTCATTTGGTGCATTGAATGCAAGTATCAACCGCAGGTTCATGAAAGAAAAACTGATCGTTACCCTGAGTATCAGTGACCTGTTCCTGACCAATAAAAATGATTTCAGTCTGAAGCAGGGTTCAGTGGATGCGTTTGGTTTCCGGCAGGCCGATACCCGTCGTGGCGGGATCAATATCCGGTACAATTTCGGGATCCGTAAAAAGGAAGAGGGCACGAATATGTTCAATGCGGAACCACAACAGTAAGACGCCATTTCGTAGTTAACAGATAGTAGTTAGCCGTCTGTTCTATGTAGTGGTTTTATAGCTGGGTAGTCCGGTGTGAGCCGGACTTAAGCTCATAATAAGATAAGGCTCCGCTATAGAACTGAACTTTTTCAACCTATTATACCTTTAACCCTCTTCAACCTTTCAGATCTCCTAAAACACGCTTTAACAAAATAAATCCTCCGGGTAATCCTTTTCCACCTATCTTTGCCCTGTTAATTTGAGTTCGACGACAGTTTGTAAGTGATTTTTACTGCTACGCATTATCTGCTAATAGTTAGTTTCTTTACCCTTGCGTTTTCTCAAGTATTTTTTTTAAAGTCAATTTTTTTACATGAACATTTATGTTTCAAATTTAAGCTTCGCCGTAGTGGATGAAGACTTAAGAAGTTATTTTGCTGAGTACGGAGACGTTACTTCTGCTAAAGTTATTATGGACAAATTCACTAACCGCAGCAAAGGTTTCGGTTTTGTGGAAATGAGCGATGATGCCGCTGCTAACAAAGCAATCGCTGAACTGGATGGCGCAACCGTTGACGGTCGTTCTATCAAAGTAAGTGTGGCTAAGCCCCGCGAAGAAAGACCTGCCCGTTCCAACAACAACAGGCCTTCTTATGGCAACAACAACAACCGCTGGTAATTATATACCGTAAGTTTGTAGAAACTGCCTCCTTCGGGAGGCAGTTTTTTTTGTCGCAGGCAAAAAAAAATCCCGCCTAATGGCGGGATTCAGTATCGGGGGGCGGTTAGGCTCTTTGCTTTTGTTTTACAGCAGCCTTTTTCACAGGTGCTTTTGATTTACCTTTTTTCAATGCGGAATCGATCGCGGCACTAAGGTTAGCGAAAGTCGGTTTACCAACAAACTGTACATCATTGATGAAGAAAGTCGGTAATTCCTTTACACCCCGGTTATGACCTTCCTTGATATCATCCTGTACCTGCCAACCATACATGCCGTTCACCAGATCATCCAGGAATTTCTTATTCTTTACACCGGCTTCCTTACTGTACAATTTAAGACTGGTAGTACCCAGATTACGGCGATTATTGAATAATACGTTATGCATCTCCCAGAACTTGCCTTCCTGGGCAGCAGCCACTGCTGATTCGCTGGCCTTCAGGCTGCGCTGGTGGATCAGTGTAAGCGGGAAATGACGAAACTGAAAACGGATCTTACCTTCATATTCTTCCAACAGCTGTTTCACAACTTCATTCACCTTGGCACATTCCTCACTTTCATATTCACCAAATTCAACTAATGTGACAGGGGCGTCTTTTTTACCAACAAAGATCTCACTGGGCTCAATAATAATTACATCATCTTTTTTAAATGCCATTTTTAAAACTCCTTTTTTTGCATCACCAGCCTTGCCGGCGATGACCATATTTATATAACAAATTTCCCGCCACCTGGTTGAAAGAAAGGCGATTATGCCAAACCGTCACCTTAGCTGGAACGGTTGAAGGTAATGTTTTTTTGTACCCTGCCAAATCCGCTCAACATTAATTTCTCAACACCTTATTAAGTATATGAAGCCCATCTTATTATACTATTCTGTGCCTGAGAAATGAGGAAATACTCTTAGCAACAGTACAGAACTGTTAAAATCTGTTAAAAACATGGGCCGTTCAAGGTCATTTACGCTCCTTTTAGCGCCTTGGGTATCCTTTATAAAACCAAGGATAAACAAATGAATAACAACAATATATAAATACGATTGCGGCTTTGGGTATCCTTAAACCGACCTAAACCTGGTTTGAATGCCCCAAAAACCTGCCCTACTTTTACATCATCAAAGCAAGAAACACTTGCGATACTAATCCGGATTTCTAACTTCTGCATTGCCCTGAAACTTTCTGCTTGCGTACCCGATTGCCCCTCCATTGAAACGTTCAGTAACCAGTTTTAAAAATTTAAAAAAAGTATAATCATGAAAAAGATCATTATGAACAACCGCTCTATGGCCATCGCACTGCTGACCCTGTTCACTGTTGCCTTCAGCCCCGTAGTTAACGCTACAGAAAAGAAACCCGCTATCCCCGCTGAAATCAAATTCGTGGGTAAAGTACAGAACAACCCCGTATTCGAACTGACCGTACCTGGCGCAGGTGTGCAGGAAGAATACATCATCAGCGTTCGTGATGAACACGGAAATGTTCTGCACGTTGAAACCGTTAAAGCGGCCGGTTTCACCAAGAAATTCATGTTGTCACTGGATGAGAACAACGACGGTACGAATTACAGTATCCAGTTTGTGATCAGCACCAAAAGCAACAAGAAGTCTGCCCTGTACACGGTTAACAACAACAACCGTAACGTGGAAGAAGTAGTGGTGACAAAGTTGTAATTGTAGAAATTTTTATTTAATACAAAGGGCTCTATCAAATGATAGAGCCCTTTGTATTAAGTACGAAGTACGAAATACGAAGTACGAAATACGAAGTACGAAGTACGAAAGGCATGTCGTAGAATGAGAAACACTTTTGTAAAAGAGGCAAGAAGTGAGTTGCGAGATGCGAGCCTGGCTGCCGGCAAAGACAGATTACCTGCAGATCACGTAAAGCAAAGAACTGATTGTTGATTAAGATGCACGTTCTGAAGAGGGACTGTTTCCTGACACCATATGTCTGTATACTGACAATAAAGCAGTTTTAACAAATTTCTTTAATGATACTCATGGAGTTAAACTGTCAGTGGATAAAGACCTGTTAAAAGCGTCATAACTGGCCATTTACGGGGTTACCTTTGAGTCGCTTTTGTATTAATAAGTCCGGTGTTGTGTTATTGAAAAACTACACTTGTCCGCAACACCTTTACATGTTGCTATTGCAGCATTTTTCCCAGATCCGATCCGGCAACTATTATTCACGTAACCCTGTTACATGTTAAAAACAAGATTACATAAGGCTGGATTTATTATCACCAGTTTCATGCTCATGGCGGCCGCATCTGGCAATAAGCAAATCAGCCTGATGCCGGAAAATACAACAGCGGCTGCAGCACCAGCAGATTCACTGGCCAACTGCAAACATGTATTTGACACATCCGGATTATGTATCTGTCTGCCAGGATTATCAGCCAGCGAACTGGAAACAGCACCCCGTATCCGATTACAGGATGAAGCACGAGATTTTGTGCTGGCGCATCTCCGGGAAAACGCTTTTTATTATGATAAAATAAAAATGAAAAGTGGCCCTGTATTTTCTATGATCGATAAGGTTTTTAGCAGCTATGGGATCCCCAACGAATTGAAGTACCTGGCCGTGGTGGAATCCAAACTCGACAACCGGATCATCTCTTCCGCAGGGGCCGCAGGTCTCTGGCAGTTTATGCCGCTACCCGCCAAAAGTTTTGGATTACGTATCGGCGGTAAGCAGGATGAACGATACAATGATTACAAGAGTACGGTGGCCGCAGCCAAATGCCTGATCTATCTGCATGGCCTTTTTGATGACTGGCTGCTGACCCTCGCCGCCTACAACAGCGGTCCTGCCAAAGTACTTTCAGCGATCCGGAAAACCGGCAGCCGCAATTATTGGGAAATTGAAAAATACCTGTCGCCAGAAACCCGTAAACACGTAAAGAAGTTCATCAGTGTACACTATCATTTTGAAGGACATGGCAGTCTCGCCACCATGACCAAAGCGGAAACGCAGGCACATATACAGGAAGTATCCCTTTTTCTGAACCACCCGCAAAATGCCGGTGACAGCATAAAGGTTGAGTCTGCTGAAGTCGTCAGTAAATTAAATTGAGATCGATCAATTGCCGCTGAGACGGGCCATTTCCAGTTGTTCTTTCACCAGCGTCAGCCCCGCATTCGTGATACGGATCACCATCGTTTCCTGTTGTTCAGTGGTGACTAATTCCTCTTTTTCGAGCTGATGCAGTTGCTGTTGTATGTCGGACCATTCCTGCATACGACGCAGGATCAGTTCCCGGGGCTTGCACGAATAACGCTCCGGCTGGGGATCATTCTTCACAATTTCGTAAATGGTATGGAGAAGGCTGTAATGGTCTTGCATATTTTAAAATTATTAGAAAAAATACGGACTGTAGGATCAACTTATTCACATTAGACAGGATCCGGGCAGAATAAATGTGAGTAAATTGTCTGTGAGTGCGGGTTTCAGCCGGAGCCTTCCCAAATGCATCATACGATCTGTAGTGGGAAAAGAAAATCCGGCACCGGCTGAAATAAGCCTACCTTCACCGGGACAAATTGAGTTATCTGCTCTTGTAAGCGAAACACCTTCCCTTATCATTTTCCCCTACAGCTGCACCCGTCTCAACTTTTTCTTACCAGAAAATAATTCCCATGACGATCTATGTTTCGAACCTGAGCTTTACCATGTCCGATGACCAGCTGAAAAAAATCTTTGATCCGTTCGGTGAAGTTTCATCAGCCCGGATCATGACCGACAAATTCACTAACCGCAGCCGGGGATTTGCCTTTGTGGAAATGCCGGATGAGCAGGAAGCACAGAAAGCCATCAATGACCTGAACGGTACTTCTACTGACGGACGTCAGATGGTGGTAAATATGGCCAAACCGAAGAAACCGTTTTAATTCAGGTTCACTCAACAACGACCCTATTGCAGTTCCGGCCAAGACAAGGACTGTTTAAAAATTATATACAGCTATGACAACAGAACAAATTGAAAAGTACATTGCCCCAGGCAAACGAAAAGACAACCCGCTCAATATCCATTTTAAGGACCGTCAACCGGTTACCGGGATCTTTATACAGGAAGCCGACTACGAGGAACTGAAGTCCAAGAATCTCTGGAGGATCGTCAGTGGAAACAATGTAAAGGAATGGGAACAGCGGAAGGACCTGAACCTGAGCCGGATCTTTAACGGGATCTCCTTTACCCGGCTCAGTGAGGTCTGAATATTCTTACGGAACTAATTTCACATTTACAGCCATCAGGCCACGGGGACCTTTCTCGGTGGTAAAACTGACCTTGTCATTCTCCTGAACGGGACCTGACAGGTTATTGATATGTACAAATATGCTTTCCTGGGTAACCAGGTCACGGATAAAGCCAAATCCTTTTTCGTGATTGAAAAAGCTGACTTTGCCGGTACGGAATTCATCTTCAGCATCGGGCACATACTCCGGCACGCCGATAGCAATATCTTCCAGTTTGATCTCTTTTCGTTTACGGGGGTCGGGAGGAGTAGCAGAAATATTGCCATTCTCATCCACATAAGCCATCATGTCTTCCAGGCTTTTCTTTCCGGTCTGCTCTTTACGCTCTTTCATCTTCTCCGCTTTGTCCATCTTCTCTTTCTGCTTTTTTTTCTGTCTTTCTTTCTTGTTCCAGGTTTCTCCCATGGTAAAATTTTAGGTATATAAATGACCTCAGGTATCCGGGATATAATGGGACAGTAGTTGTCCGGATGCGGGGGTTGCTGGTGAAGGTAAGTCATTTCAGGCAAGAACCGTACACCCGCAGATACTCAATCCCTGATACCCCCACTCCCTTTTCATTGTATATTGCCAGCCCTATTCCATTACCAGACCATGCATATATATAGCGAAAAGAACCGATGGGTTCATTATCCCATTCATTATGAAGGTATAAACGAAAGCCTGTCGGTATAAAGCGGTAGTTGCTATGGCAAACCTGACCTGTCATCCAACCGCTAAAATCCGGTATCCGGGACAGTGAAGGAGAAAGCTATCAACTGGCACCACGAACTAAACCATCCATTTTCTCCACAATCCGCTGAAAAAGCACCCTGCTTGACATAATGCTATACCGGCATTAAAAAACGACCTGCAGCTTGCTGACAATGCACGTCGGGAGTGGCATTTATAGTAGAAGGTATTTCATCACGAAACAAGCCGGTGTATTATTCCAGGTGACCCGGGTTCTCAGTATACGTCCCTGCCGTGTATGAACGAAACCGGTTACGGGTGTATTTAAGAAAAAGCTTCTTCCTGAATTCGTCTGGTTGTAGACTGTTCAGCAATGCAGGTCCGCCAGGCCTGACCATGTTGATGATCCCGCTGATATTGGCTTCACTGTTCTGAAAAAATACGCTGTCCTTGTATTCTGTGATCAATATGAGATTGAATTCACCTGTAGCATCAGCCACAGTTTCTTCCAGCCGGTAAGAAACAATAAACCCCTTTTTCAGGGCTATATCCCGGAAAAGTTTCCAGTTATGCTCATAATAGTAGAATGCTTCTGCCCGATGTTCCTCCTTCACCTGAACGAAATCCATCACCGTGATCGGCTGGGCATATCCGGAAAAACTCAATAGCAGGAAAACAACACATAGCAGGCGCATAGTGGTCCGATTTTCCGGCAATCTAGTTTGAAAAAAAGAGTTGCACAGAAAAAAAATGAGTCCCGGCACATGAGTTGTGTACAAAAAATGCGAAATCGTGTGATCCGGCGAATAAACGGTAAGGCAGGATCAACGGCTCCACGATCCCGGGCAGGGATACGGAAGCCGGCAATGGCATGATCCATCCGCTGAATACCCTCATCCCGGGCAGCTGAAAGATTTTTTTGTATTCTTACTAAAATCAATCTGAATACGCCGGTTTTTCTATTCCTTTGTACCATTAGTGGTACCATGAACGGGTACAAAACATACGATATAAAGGACGCCGACCGGTTTAATCCCTACAATTATCCGGAAGTCAGAGATGAATTAGACAGGTTGTTTTCCGCCGCCTATCTCTTCACCACCCCTGAAAAAGAAAATATTATCATTTCCTATCTGCGGGACCATTCCCTGCACAGTCATTGGCTACGGCAACACAAGGATCTCTGCGATCTCGTCACCCATGGTAATTGCCAGACCGGCAATATTGAAGCCCTGTTTGATGCCTGTAAGCAAAACCGGCAGTTCCTGCACAGTTATGAAGAGTATATCAGGAATATTGATGTGGAGTAAAAGTCTATTGACTGCAAGAGCCATTCCTGCCGATATCCTACATTTGCTCCATGCAACTCAAAAATCATTTCCTCCTGCGTGATGATATCACCTACCTCAATTTTGGTTCGTTTGGCGCCTGTGTAAAACCGGTATTTGAACGATACCAGCAATTCCAGCTGGAACTGGAACAGGAACCTGTACTGTTCATCACCGGTACCGGTCCGAAATACCTGGAACAGGCAAGGGCCGCATTGGGCGCTTATCTGCACGCTGATCAGAATGACCTGGTGTATGTAACCAACCCGTCATTTGCCGTAAACACCATTGCCAGGAGCATGTACCTGAAAGCCGGAGATGAAGTGCTGACCACCGATATCGAATACGGGGCCTGCGATAAGACCTGGCGTTTTTACTGCGAACAGACCGGTGCCGGCTATATTCAACAACCCATCCGTCTGCCACTGACCAGCAAAGACGAATTTGTGGACGATCTTTTCAAGGGGGTGAGTGCGAAAACAAAACTGATCTTCATCAGCCATATTACCAGCAGCACCGCCCTTCGCTTACCGGTAGAAGAAGTGATCGCCAAAGCCAAAACACTGGGCATCCCTGTTTTTGTGGATGGCGCACATGCTCCCGGACAGGTACCACTAGATCTTACCACACTGGATGCGGATTATTATACCGGGGCCTGTCACAAATGGATGATGACCCCCAAGGGCAGTTCCTTCTTGTATGTAAAAAAAGAGAAACAAGCCGCCATTGATCCCCTGGTGATCAGTTGGGGATATAAAGCCCTGTTCCCTTCAGACTCCAGCTTCCTGGATTATCACCAGTTCAACGGCACCCGCGACTTTTCAGCCTTTCTGACGATCCCGGCGGCGATTGAATTTATGGAGAAACATGAATGGGATAAAGTGTCCGCCAGCTGCCGGCAGTTAGTAAAGGACAATGCCCCTGCATTATTTGACATTACCGGCGGACAGGCACTGGCCCCGCTATCTGACGATTTTATTTTACAACTCCTCAGTGCAGAAATTAAGACCAATGAGCCGGAAAAGTTGCATGACCTGCTGTTTGACCAATACAGGATCCAGGTACCGGTAATGCGGCATGGCGATAAAGTGTACCTGCGTTATTCGATCAATGCCTTTAACGGACAGGCCGATCTGGATACATTATTCACTGCGCTCAAAGACATAAAAAAGAACGGCCTGATCCAATAAGACCGGGTATAAATGAAGAAGCCCTGTCTTTAAGGACAGGGCTTCTTGTTATGATACAAGTCTACTTTATTTTACTTTCTCCGGCAACTCATTCCGGAACACTACCACCCCGTCAAATACATCCACCAGTACCGGTTTACTCTTGTCTATATCACCGGCCAGGATTCGTTTGGACAACTGGTTGACGATCTCTTTCTGGATCAGCCGCTTCAACGGACGGGCACCAAACTGCGGATCGAAACCCTGATCGGACAGGAATTCCAGGGCATAATCACTGAACTGTAAAGTGATCCCGTTCCCGGCCACCAGTTTTTTGAGGGAGTTGAGCTGTATTTTCACAATCCCCATGATCTCTTTGCGCAACAGCGGCTGGAACATGATGATCTCATCCACCCGGTTGAGAAATTCCGGACGAATGGTCTGCCGGAGCAGGTTCATTACCTCCACTTTCGCTTTTGCAGTGGCGTCTTCAATATCCGCTTCTTTTACTCCATCAAAAGCATCCATGATCAGGTGACTGCCGATATTGCTGGTCATGATGATGATCGTGTTCTTGAAGTTCACCACCCGTCCCTTGTTATCTGTCAGTCGTCCGTCGTCGAGCACCTGCAGCAATACATTCCATACATCCGGATGTGCTTTTTCAATTTCATCCAGCAGCACCACACTATAGGGCTTACGGCGTACTGATTCTGTCAGCTGTCCGCCTTCATCATAGCCCACATAGCCGGGAGGGGCCCCTACCAACCGCGATACTGTATGTTTCTCCTGGTATTCACTCATATCGATCCGGGTCATCATACTTTCATCATCGAACAGGTATTCGGCAAGGGCTTTTGCCAGTTCGGTCTTACCCACACCCGTTGTACCGAGGAAAATAAAAGAACCGATCGGCTTTTTCGGATCCTGAAGACCGGCGCGGCTCCGCCGGATTGCATCGGCCACGGCCGTGATCGCTTCTTCCTGTCCCACTACCCTTTCATGCAGGTGTGCTTCGAGGTGCAGTAATTTCTCGCGGTCGCTCTGGAGCATTTTCTGTACGGGAATACCTGTGGCTTTAGCGATACTTTCGGCAATATCTTCGGCATCCACTTCTTCTTTCAGTAACCGCTTCTCTGTGGAATTAGCCAGCTCACCGGTCAGCTGACTGATCAGGGATTCCTGTTCCTTGATCTTACCGTAGCGGATCTCCGCTACTTTTCCATAATCCCCTTCCCGTTCGGCACGTTC
>CALRQQ020000018.1:0-19599 GCA_943370345.1 Chitinophaga pinensis | reverse complement strand
GAGAAAGTGGTTTTGCCAAAAACACTTTCCTCCAATATTATTCATATCCGTACCGGCGACACCATTGATACCGGTCAGCTCTTGTTGAAACTCGGGGATTATGGATTTGAACGGACTGATTTTGTCTATGAGCCCGGTCAGTTTGCCATCCGCGGGGGTATCCTGGATATCTATTCATTCGGGAATGAAAAACCCTACCGGGTCGAACTCTACGGCAATGAAGTGGATTCGATCCGTATCGTGGATCCGGAAACCCAGCTCAGTGAACGCAAGCTGCTGCAGGTAAGCATTATTCCTAATGTAGATACCCAGTTTGCCGATGAAGAACGTATTTCCCTGTTCGACTTCCTCCCGGAGAACACCGTGATCTGGATCCAGGACTATGCCCTTTGCCGGGAACATATTGCCGACAGCCTTGAAGACCTCGAGTCTTTCCTCCGTATCCAGGAAGAACTGAGGGCACAACCCGTCGTAAAATCAAAACAACGGGAAGATCCGGATGATAAACTGGAAAAGAAACAAGTCTCCCTCAGGGATTTTATCACGATCCCTGAATGGGAAGAAAAAATTGTGCAACATCACCTGGTGGGTTTTGGACATGGTGATTCGTTCCCGGAAGAGTTTGCCCCTTTCACCATCCGGCATACTACCAGAGAACAACCCGCTTTCAACCGGCAGTTTGATCTCCTGATCCGTGACCTGAAAAGCTGGGAGGCGAAAAAATTCCAGCTCTGCATTTTTGCGGAAAACCCAAGACAGCTCGAACGGATGCAGAGTATCTTTGATGACCTCAAAGCAGAGATCGTTTTTGACCCGGTGGCCACTTCCATACACGAAGGGTTTATTGATGAAGATGTACAACTGGTCTGCTATACCGATCACCAGGTTTTCCAGCGCTATCATAAATACAAGGTCAAACAGGCCTACAATAAGAATAAAGCCCTCACGCTCCGGACCCTGCGCGAACTGCAGCCAGGCGATTTTGTAACACATATCGACCATGGTGTGGGTGTATTCAGCGGCCTGCAGAAGATCGAGGTCAACGGCCGTACCCAGGAAGCCGTGCGGCTGATCTATAAGGATACCGATATTCTGTATGTGAACATCAACAGTCTGCATAAAATTGCCAAATATACCGGCAAGGACGGCAGCGTACCCAAGGTCAATAAACTGGGTAGTGATGTATGGAATAAACTGAAGGAAAAAACAAAGGCCAAGGTCAAGGAGATCGCGTTTGACCTGATCAAGTTATACGCCAAACGGAAAGCCCAGCAGGGATTTGCGCATACGCCGGATAACTATATGCAGACGGAACTGGAAGCCTCCTTTATCTATGAAGATACACCCGATCAGAGCAAGGCTTCTGCGGATGTGAAAAAAGATATGGAGTCGCCATCACCTATGGACCGCCTCGTATGTGGCGATGTGGGCTTTGGCAAGACCGAGGTGGCGATCCGTGCGGCCTTCAAGACCTGCCTCGATGGCAAACAGGCCGCCGTGCTGGTACCTACCACCATCCTGGCTTTTCAACACTATAAAACATTCAAGGACCGGCTGAAAGATTTTCCGGTCACCGTGGATTATATCAACCGGTTTAAATCGGCCAAAGAACGCAAGGAAACCCTGAAAAAACTGGAAGAAGGGAAGATCGATATCATCGTAGGTACACACGGATTGCTGGGTAAGGAAGTAAAGTTTAAAGATCTGGGTCTGCTGGTAGTGGATGAGGAACAGAAATTCGGGGTGGGGCATAAGGAAAAAATTAAAACACTTCGGACCACAGTGGATTGCCTGACTCTCACGGCTACCCCCATACCACGGACGCTTCAATTTTCGTTGATGGGTGCCCGTGACCTCAGTATCATGAATACGCCGCCGCCAAACCGGCAACCGATCCAGACGGAAGTGCAGGTGTACAATGAAGATTTTATCCGCGATGCTATTTATTTTGAAACCGAAAGAGGCGGACAGGTCTTCTTTATCTATAACCGGATCGCCGGGCTGGCGGAAATGGCCGCCATTATCCAGGCCCTTTGTCCCGACCTCAGTATCGGCTTTGCCCATGGACAAATGGAAGGACATGAACTGGAAGAAAAGATCCTCGATTTCATAGACCGCAGATATGATGTGCTGGTCTGTACGAATATTGTGGAGAGTGGCGTGGATATTCCCAATGTGAATACGATCATCGTAAACAATGCCCATCAGTTCGGCCTGAGCGATCTGCACCAGCTCCGCGGAAGGGTAGGACGCAGTAATAAAAAAGCGTTCTGTTACCTGCTGGCCCCACCCATGAGCACATTGCCCAATGATTCACGGAAACGATTACAAACGCTCGAGCAACACAGTGAACTGGGCAGTGGTTTCCAGATCGCCATGCGTGACCTCGATATCCGCGGGGCAGGTAACCTGCTTGGTGGAGAACAAAGCGGATTCATGGCGGAGATCGGATTTGAAATGTACCAGAAGATCCTGGATGAAGCGATCCGCGAACTGAAACGTACGGACTTTAAAGATCTCTTCAAGGAAGAGATCGCCCGTCAGGATGATTTTGTACAGGATTGCACCATTGATACCGATCTGGAGATCCTGATTCCCGATGAGTATGTAGAGAGCATTGCCGAACGGCTTTCCCTGTATCAGCGGCTGGATAATGCAGAAACAGAAGAAGAACTCCTGTCCATGAAAACAGAACTCGAAGACCGTTTTGGTGAACTGCCCCGGCCGGTGGACGACCTGTTCATCACTGTACGTTGCCGTAAACTGGCGGTCGATCTCGGGTTTGAAAAAATGAGCCTGAAGGATAATACCCTCCGTTGTTTCTTTATCAACCGTCCGGATTCTCCTTATTTTGAATCGGCGACTTTCCAGAAGATCATTCAGTTTCTGCAGACAGAAACCAATAAAGGCAAGCTGAAACAAACCGGCCGGCTTTTCCTCCTTGTGGCCCATGATCTCAAGGATATGGAGGCGATGCACCGGTTCCTCGCTGCCATGCACCGGTATTGTTTTCCGGTTCCCGTCGCAACTGTTTAAGGATCAGTCACGGGTTGGCTGAAAAGCTTGTCTGTATTGGCATTTCTCAGGTATTTGTATTACTTTTAGTGAGCTAAAAATCGCTATGAGAATCTATCCAATTTCCTTGATAGCCGCCTGGTTGTTGACCTGTCTTACCGCAACAGCCCAGCAGGATCCCCGCTATGCCCTTTTATTGAACAGCGGTTCCCTTTTTCCTGAAAAAAACATCAGCACTCCTCGTATTGATTCATTGAATACCCATACCGCGCGTACCGGTGGTAAGACCATTGCCATCCTTCAGTTTGAGCATATTCCCACACTTGCCGAAAGGCAGCAATTATTTCAATCCGGTATTGAATTGCTGGATTATATACCCAATAATGCCTACACCGTTACTATTACAGGGTCCCTCAGTGAAGCCACTTTGCAACGGGTGCAGGCCCGGGCGATCATTGAACCAACGCCGCAACAAAAAATGCAGCCGCAACTGGCCCGTGGTTTATTCCCGCTTCATGCAGTGAAAACACCCGGTACTATTGATCTCTGGATCAGTTTTCCGAAATCCTGGTTGACAGAACAGGTAAAACAGGCATTGCAACAGGGAAACTATGATCTTGTCAGTACCGATTACCAGGCTTACCGTGTATTGGGTGTCCGCATTGCAGCATACCGGCTGGAAGAACTGGCCGCAGCTCCCTGGGTGGAATATGTTCAGGCAATTCCGGCTCCGGACCGTGAACTGAACAGCAACAGCATGTATGCCTCAAGAGCGGGTCAGTTAAGAGCCCCTTTATCAGCCGGAGGTCGGGCATTGGATGGACAAGGTGTGGTGGTAGGCGTCGGAGATAATGGTGATATTCAATCTCACCTTGATTTTAGTGGCCGGCTGATCAACCGGGCTGCCGATATAATGCGGGCCCATGCCACGCACGTATCAGGCACCATCGGCGGTGCTGGCATCATCCAGGAACTGTATACAGGCTATGCACCGAAAGCCACCCTGCTTTCACAATATTATTCGGGCATTTTTACCGAAGCCCCGTCGTATGTACAGGATTTTGGCATGGTGATCACCAACAACTCTTTCGGGGCCGTGGTGGATGATTGTAATTATAACGGGTTATACGATCTGACATCCCGTATTCTTGATCAGCAGGCGATCGACCTGCCAGAATTGCAACAGGTATTTGCAGCGGGTAATAATGGGGCGCTCACCTGTACACCTTATCCTGCGGGTTTTAAAACAGTATTAGGCGGATACCAGTCTGCTAAAAATGTACTCACCGTGGGCAGTACCGATCTGCGAAGTGCGATCTCCTCGTTTTCCAGCCGCGGTCCGGTAAAAGATGGCCGGGTGAAACCGGAGATCATGTCGCAGGGTTCATTTGTTGCATCAACCTGGACCAGTAATGCGTATAGCTATAATAACGGAACCAGTATGGCGGCACCGGGTGTATCCGGCGGACTTGCATTGCTCGTGCAACGGTATCGTCAACTCAATGCCGGCGCGAATCCGAAGAACGGGTTGAGTAAGGCAATATTGGTAAACGGGGCAGATGATAAAGGAAATACCGGCCCCGATTTCCGTTTCGGATTCGGGCGGCTGAACCTCGTTCGTTCGCTGGCGATGCTGGAAGGCAATACCTGGTTCAATTCCACCGTAGCCAATACGGTCACTAACACACATACCATCACCGTGCCTGCCAATACGGGCAAACTGAAAGTACTGGTATACTGGCAGGATCCGCCTGCTGCAGTAATGGCCAGCAAAACACTGGTAAATGATATTGACCTGGAAGTCTCCACCCCCGCAAGCTTTACCGTATATCCCGCGGTACTGGATACCTTACCCGCCAATGTAAATGTTGTTGCAACCAGCGGCACGGACCATATCAACAATATTGAGCAGATCGAGATCGATAATCCCGATCCCGGCAGTTATAACCTTCGGGTAACCGGGAATGCCATTACCCAAAATCCTTCACAGGAATATTTCCTTGTTTATGATATCATTCCCAGAAGCCTGGTGCTCACCAATCCGGCAGGCGGCGATAAACTCACGCCGACCGTGACCACACTCGATACTGTATATGTGCAATGGGATGATTATGGCAGCAGCGGTACCTATACCATTGAATTCTCTCCCGATAACGGCAGCAGCTGGATACTCCTGAATAATGCGGTACCCTCCACCAGCCGTATTTACAGCTGGGGTGTGCCCAATACACCTACCGACCAGGGAAAGATCCGGATCACCAATAATACAAGTGGTCTCACTCATACCAGCCCCGCATTTACCATTGCCCCGCTCCCTGTAGTGTCATTGGACCCCGTACAATGTGAGGGATATATCAGGATCAACTGGACCGCCATTGCCGGGGCTACGGATTATGAAGTGATGTGGTTGCAGGGAACTGAAATGGTTTCCGTGACGACCACCAACGCATTGACCTATACTTTCAGCGGGTTGTCAAAAGACCTGACCTATTGGGTCACCGTTCGTCCCCGCATAAATGGAAATCCCGGACGACGGGCCAATGCCATCAGCCGTCAACCCAATAGCGGTACCTGTGCCGGAACTATTTCTGATAATGATCTTAAGTTGGATGCGATTCTTTCACCGGCTTCTTCCGGCCGTGTACTGACCAGCACGGCCCTAAGTGCTGCTCAGGCGATCAGCATCCGGATCAAAAATCTGGATGATGTGGTTTCTTCCGGAAATATCACTGTGAGTTATGCCATCAATGGCGGACCTGCCGTGACGGAAACCATCACTACTCCCATAGCAGATATTGCGGCCGGCGGCACACTGACGCATACGTTTGCCACAACGGCTGACTTATCGGCTACCGGCACCTACAGTATTATGGTGACCGCCACCAAGGCTTCGGATGCGGTGACCGCAAACAATTCGCTGACCACGGTCTTTAAGCAACTCACCAACGCAGCGATCAATAACGCCCAACTGCCCTGGCTGGATGATCTGGAAACAGCCGCGGAACAAACGGTCACAGTGGATCAGATGGGACTGACTGGACGCGACCGCTATGATTTTGTCAACAATGGCATTTATGGTCAGGCCAAAACATTTATTCATTCCGGGATAGCCTACTCCGGCAGCAAAGCTATTACCCTGGATCAGAGTCGTTTTGTTTCTGGAGGCAGTGTGGATTCATTGACCGCCACCTTCAATCTGGCCACCTTTAATCCGGCTACGGATGATATCCGTCTCGATTTTCGTTATAAGAATCACGGCCAAAAATCCAATGCCGCCAATAAGGTCTGGATACGGGGTACTGATACCGATAGCTGGATCGCTGTTTATGATCTGTATGCCAATCAGCCGGCGGCGGATGGTTCGTATAAACTTTCCGGCAGTTTTGAATTAAGTGATTCGTTGGCGGCATATGGACAAACCTTCAGTACAAGTACCCAGGTACGCTGGGGCCAGTGGGGCGAATACCTGGCGGCCGATAATTTCAGGGCAGCAGGCTATACATTCGATGATATCCGTATTTACAAAGCCGTGGATGATATACAGCTGGTCAGTGTGGACACACCATACACGGTGAGTTGCGGACTCAGTGCAACAGCTCCGGTGAAAGTAACGGTCCGGAATACTTCGAATGCCACTATAAATAATATACCTGTCACTTTAAAAGTGGATGGTACGGTGATCGCCAATGAGACCATTACTTCCATTGCAGCCAGCTCAACAGTACCCTATACATTTGCCGCTACGGCCAACCTGTCTTCCAGTGGCAATCATACGATACAGGTATGGACGGCTTTAGTATCTGATACCTATAAGGAAAATGATACGGTCACGCATGCAGTCAATAATCTGCCATTGGTGACCAGTTTCCCTTATCTGCAGAATTTTGAAACGAATAACGGGTCCTGGTATACCGGGGGTACTTCATCTACCTGGGAGTATGGCACACCGGTATCGCCAAAGATCAACCGCGCAGCCAGCGGCAGCAAAGCCTGGAAGACAAAGATCGCGGGTTATTATAATGACAGTGAGCTGTCCTATCTCTACTCACCCTGCTTTGATCTTTCTGCCATGACCAATCCCACCCTTAGTTTCAGTCTGGCCTTGGATATTGAAGATTGCGGAGCCGCGCTTTGTGATGCTGCCTGGATGGAGTATTCTGCCGATGGAATTACCTGGAGCAAGCTGGGTAGTTTTGGACAGGGTACCAACTGGTACAATAAGAACTATGCAGGCAACCAGCTCTGGAGCCAGCAGAACTATACCAACTGGCATGTGGCCACCACCGCATTGCCCGCCAGCAATAACAGTAAACTGCGTTTACGCTTTGTCTTTAATTCCGATTCAGGACTGGATAAGGACGGGATCGCTGTGGATGATATTCATATTTATGACAATCTCTACGGAATGTATATTGGTGGCACAATGACCACTCCTGTTACGCAAACTATTAACAGTGGTACGAATACCTGGGTCAATTTCCTCGAGGGAGGCAAACTGGTGGCGTCTGTACATCCTGCCGGACAGGAGATGGGTGCTACAGAAGTAAAAGCCTACCTGCATACCGGCTCCGTGCGCTGGAGCAGTAATCAGTATTATCATAACCGCAACTTCACCATACAACCGGCCAATTCGTTTCTTACCCTGACCGATTCGGTACTCGTGAGGGTCTATTTCCCGGATAGCGAAACAGAAACCCTGATTGCCGCCACTGGTTGCAGTGGTTGTGCCAATCCTTCCACGGCCTATGATCTGGGGGTGACCAAGTACAGTGATCCGGATAACAGTTATGAGAATGGAACCATTGCGGATAATAATCAGGGCGTTTGGAGTTTTGTAATTCCGGCCCGGGCTTCCAAAGTGCCGTTTGATAAAGGATATTATGCCGAGTTCAAAGTGAATAATTTCTCCGAGTTCTGGCTCAATACCGGCGGTCTCAGCGGCAGTCAGCCCCTGCCAGTAGAACTGAAACAGTTTGCCGTCCGAAAATTGCCGCAGGATATCGTGTTGGCCGAATGGGTGACGGCTTCTGAGTTTAATGTAATCAAGTTTGAGATTGAAGTCGCCAGGGGAAATGCCGATTTTCAGTCCGGACGTTATGCCCGTCTCGGTGAAGTGCCCAGTCTGGGCAATTCAGACAGGGAACAACGTTATCAGTTCACCGATGCCGAACCTGGAAAATCAGGTGTTCGGTACTACCGGTTGAAAATAACCGACAATGATGGCAGCGTTCGATATTCCGCGATCCGTCCGCTGGTATTCAATAATGAAATTCAGTGGGCCGTCACCCCGAATCCATCCAACGGTCAGTTCAGCCTGAACTGCCAGGCCAGTCCGGGTGAAAATATTATCGTAAAAGTCTATGATACCAAAGGCCAGCTCATTTATCAGCACAGCAGTCCGGCTTCCGGATATGCCCAGAAGCTCAATATTGACCTGAAGGCCCCGGCATTCCCGGCGGGCATGTATTTGCTTGAAACCGGAGTGGGAGAGAAGAGGAGGAGCTTTAAGCTGGTGAAACAATGAGAGTAAGTACGAAGTTAGAAGTACGAAGTACGACTGACGTGCTTTGAACAATAACCTTTTAGAAAGTGCTGTTTTCTGATGCCCGGAATTTGAAAGTACGAAGTTAGAAGTACGAAGTACGAGCTTAAAGTAGTGAGAGAATGAAAGTGGGGGAAAGTACGAAGTTAGAAGTACGAAGTACGAGCTTAAAGTAGTGAGAGAATGAAAGTGGGGGAAAGTACGAAGTTAGAAGTACGAAGTACGAACTTAAAGCAGATAGATAAAAAGTAATAAGATAAATAATGATAAAGGAAGAAAGAGGATACGCTAAGGAGGTTTCGTACTTCGTACCTCGTACTTCGTACTTATTACCGGGGTTTTAAAACAAAAAAAAGCCCTCCGTTTAAGAAGGGCTCCTAAAAAAACTATTTTTTCCTTACCAGCCTTGCTTGGCTACACCGGCTTTGATAGCAGCCAGTGCTTTTTCTTCGCCCATCAGGGTGGTCAGTTTATTTCCTTTACCATCATTTCCCTGGGCCATATAGGCTCCTTTTGCGGTCTTCGTGATAACGGCATCCAGCATTTCCACTCCCTTCTCCTTGGTTTTTACATTGTAGGCTGTAATTTTTACATCTGACATGGTTTGAGTTTTTGCGTTAGTAAAGCCTGAAATTACGCATTCCGGGGGGGAAAGGGGGTGTAATTTTGGTATTTACACTAAAATGGCCCCGAATCTTCGGAGCCATTTTGCTTATAATCAATTGTTTATAAATTCAAATGCGAAATTGTTAAAACCGTTATGGAAACACCGGAAACGGGTTAAATATCCAGTTTGGCGTATTTCGCATGACTTTCAATGAATTCCCGACGCGGGGCCACTTCATCCCCCATCAGCATACTGAATACCCGGTCGGCTTCTGCCGCGCTTTCTATCGTTACCCGTTTCAGGGTCCGGGTTTCAGGATTCATGGTGGTATCCCAAAGCTGGGAGGCGTTCATCTCACCCAGACCTTTGTAACGCTGAATGTTCACAGAGTCATCTTTACCACCACCCAGTTTCTCGACCCATAATTTCCGCTGGTCTTCATTGTACGCGTAAGCCTGTTCCTTTCCTTTCTTCACTAAGTACAGCGGGGGTTGGGCAATATATACATAACCCTGTTCCACCAGTTCGGTCATATACCGGAATACAAAGGTCAGGATCAGCGTGGCGATGTGGGATCCGTCCACGTCGGCATCCGTCATGATGATCAGCTTATGGTAACGGAGACGGCTCAGGTCAAGGGCCTTGGGGTCTTCGGGTGTACCCATCTTCACGCCCAGGGCGGTAAACATATTCCGGATCTCCTCATTGTCATAGATCTTATGTTCCATGGCCTTCTCCACGTTCAGGATCTTACCACGGAGCGGCAGGATGGCCTGGAAGCTTCGGTCGCGGCCCTGTTTGGCCGTACCACCCGCAGAGTCTCCCTCGACCAGGAAGAGTTCGGTTTTATTCGGATCACGGTCCGAACAGTCGGCCAGTTTACCAGGCATACCCCCGCCGGTCAGTACAGTCTTCCGTTGTACCAGTTCACGCGCTTTACGCGCAGCGGCACGGGCCTGGGCCGCAAGGATCACTTTGGCGACGATATTCTTGGCTTCGCGGGGATTTTCTTCAAGGTAAGCTTCCAGCACTTTGGAAACGGTGCTGTCCACGATCCCCATTACTTCATTGTTTCCCAGCTTGGTCTTGGTTTGTCCTTCAAACTGAGGTTCCGGTACTTTCACCGAAATGATGGCGCTCAATCCCTCACGGAAGTCATCGCCCTCGATCTCCACTTTTGCTTTTTCGAATAAACCATTCTTATCACCATAGCTTTTGAAGACACGGGTAAGGGCCCGGCGGAAACCGGATACGTGGGTACCTCCTTCAATGGTATTGATATTGTTGACGTAGGAATAGATATGTTCATTATAGCTATCATTGTAGCTCAGGGCCACTTCCACGGCCACATTGGTGGCTTCATCGCGGCCTTCCACCGAGATCACTTTAGGGATCAGCGTATTCCGGCCGGCATTACTGTCGAGCATTTCCACAAACTCCACGATACCACCTTCGCTGTAAAAACTTTTGGAATAATGAGTGCCGTCTTCATTTTTCTCCCGCAGATCGGTGAGTATGATCCGTACCCCACGGTTCAGATAAGCCAGTTCGCGCAGACGGCTTTCCAGGATATCCTTGTTGTATGTAGTGGTGATGAAGATGCTGCCATCGGGCCAGAAATGAACGCGGGTACCGGTGGTTTCACTGGTGCCCGTTTCGCGTACAGCGTATTGGGGAACCCCGATACGGTATTCCTGTTCAAATATTTTTCCATCCCGGTTTACAGTTACCAGCAGTTTTGAACTCAGGGCATTCACACAACTCACCCCCACTCCGTGCAAACCACCGGATACTTTATAGGATCCTTTATCAAACTTACCTCCTGCATGCAGTACGGTCATCACCACTTCAAGGGCTGATTTCTTTTCCTTGCTGTGCATGGCGGTCGGGATACCACGGCCATCATCTTCCACGGAGATCGAATTATCCTCGTGAATGGCGACATTGATATTTTTACAATACCCGGCGAGGGCTTCATCGATGGAGTTGTCCACTACCTCATAAACCAGGTGATGCAGCCCCTTGACACCGATATCCCCGATATACATCGCGGGACGTTTACGGACGGCTTCCAATCCTTCCAGAACCTGTATACTATCTGCGCTGTAACCGGCTGAGATCTGTGCCGCTTTTTCTTGTGCTTCCGTGGTCATAATTAAGGTTAAAATCGGGCGTGAATGACTGAAAAAATATAACTCACAAATGTACGAAATCGGGGTGGGGTAAAGGGATTTATTCTCTTGAATTTTGCCCAAAAAAACGGGGGATTGTGGATAAATGAAAATGCCCGTAAAACGGGCATTTCAATGAGTTATGAGTCGCAGGAAAACTGGACGGTTTACCGCTTCACGATCTGGGCCACCAGGTCTGCTTCACAGCAGACTTTATTGCCCACATAAGTCGTTCCTTTCATCTCGCAGATACCGCGGCGAATGGGGGCCGCCAGTTCCATTTTCAGGATCAGGGTATCGCCCGGACGCACCATCTGCTTGAACTTGCAATTATCGATCTTCAGGAAATAAGTGTCGTATTGACCGTCGCCACTGAGATTAATGGCCAGGATACCTCCACACTGGGCCAGGGCCTCGATCTGCAGCACGCCGGGCATCACCGGATTACCGGGAAAATGTCCTTGAAAAAACCACTCATTATAAGTGACGTTTTTCACCCCCACAATATGCGTATCGCTGAGTTCGATCACTTTGTCCACAAAGGCAAAGGGAAACCGGTGCGGCAATGTCTTTTCTATATACTGCAGGTCGTAAACAGGAGGCTGCGAGGGGTCATAGACCGGTATACCCTGTGTGTGCTTGTTTTTTTTTATATACTGTTTGATCTTCCGGGCAAAGTCCACATTGCTGCTATGGCCTGGCCTGTTGGCAATGATCCGGGCCTTGATGGGATAACCGATCAGGGCGAGATCACCTACTACATCCAGCAATTTGTGACGCGCGGGTTCATTGGGAAAACGAAGTTCCAGGTTGTTGAGATAACCTTCGCTCTTTACCTCGATCTTATCTTTCTTAAAGATCTTTCTCAACCGTTCCATTTCCGTATCATCCACGGCTTTGTCCACGATCACAATCGCATTGTTCACATCACCACCCTTGATCAGGTTGTGCTCCAGCAGCATTTCCAGTTCATGCAGAAAGCAAAAAGTACGGCAGGGTGCGATATGATCCTTGAAGTCGCGGAGATGCTTTAATCCCGCATGCTGGGTGCCCAGTACGGGGGAATTAAAATCGATCAGCGTGGTTACCTGGTATTCCATGGCAGGCATGGCCACCATTTCCACTCTTTTTTCCTCATCGTAATGGAAAATATTCTCATCAATACTGTACCATACCTTGGCCGCATCCTGTTCCAGGATGCCGGCTTCTTCGATCAGTTCCACAAAAGGCATTGAACTGCCATCCATGATCGGCATTTCAGGGCCGTTGATCTCCAGTAAACAGTTGTCGATTCCCATACCAACCAAGGCAGCGAGCACGTGTTCTACCGTACTTACTTTGGCGCCATTCGCTTCCAGCGTGGTGCCGCGGCTCACATCCGTTACCAGGTCGCAATCGGCTTTGATTACGGGCTGGTTCGGAAGGTCGATCCGTTTGAACTGATACCCGAAACCCGGATTGGCCGGATGCAAGGTCAGGTCGGCCATCACACCGGTATGCAAACCGGTGCCCGAGATCTGTACAGATGATTTTAACGTGTGCTGTTTATCAGGATTGAAATTCATGCGGGTTGTTTAAGCGGGGCAAAGATAAGATTATTGCGGGCTTCCTGTATACACGGAGGTTACTCAGTACGTATTGGTCATATCCTCATCCACACAGATGATAAAATCCGCTTTTCCTTTATTTTCAGCTAACAATGATTTTATATTTTCCTGAGAAACCACGGTGATGGTACCATAATTTAGTTCGGGTCTTTGCTGACGCAGGTACCATACTATCCCTTCATGATTTTCCGAGTGATAGGAGCCGTTATAATGGATGAACAGGCTGCCGGAGGTATAATATTTCAGGATAAAATGAGCCATGGTGGCATCCTTACTGGCCTGCGCCTTCGGTAAGTTGGAACCGCCATGTCCGCCCATCATTTTTATCATATTCACATAACCGGGCAAGGTGGAATCATAGGCCATGGGCAGGGGGGCCATCCAGGTCTTGGCCAGTGCCGGAATGGTGTCCAGCACCTCAAACCCTCCTTTGGCAACCATCGATGCATAGCGCCGGGGTATATTGGTAGCCGCAAACGGGATCTTTTTTTCTTTCGCATAATTCACCAATGGGGCATAATCGGTCGGATAGTTTTTCCAGAGACGGGCCTGCGAATCGAGCTGTTTGGCATTGATCTTTCCCTGCAGATAACGATCCAGAGCAGCCTGATTATCCTGTTCAAACATTTCAGCCCCCAGTACCAACTGACGGGTTTGTCCGCAGTCCTTTGTAACTTCCAGCTGCAGCCAGTGTGCGATGGCGTTATTATGGGTTTCACCAAACAGCACGATATCCTTGCGGGCGATCGTTTTCAGCATTTTTTTATACGACACTTTTTTGCCCTTCGCGTTATAGATCACATATGCGGGCTTCTGCTGGGCCGCAACGGAAAGTACCAGCAAGGGCAACAGGAATGCCAGGAGCATTTTTTTCATGCAGGAAAGTTAGGGATTATGCAGATGGGACCAAGCTGGTTATCCGGCCTTTTCAGCCAGAAGCTGTTTTACCAGGGCTTCGAGTTCCTTGATCTTCTTCTCAAGATCGGGCAGTTTACGGCTCACCGCCTGACTCCGTAGGGCAGCCGTATAATCATAAGCCGGGGATCCGGTCACGGCTTTGCCAGGTTCAATGGATTTGCTGACACCGCTTTGGGCATTTACCTTGGATCCATCTCCCAGGTGGATATGGCCTACAATACCGGCTTGTCCGCCGATCATTACCCGGTTGCCAATTTTGGTACTGCCACTGATGCCGGTCTGCGCCGCGATCACGGTACTATGACCGATCTCTACATTATGAGCCACCTGGATCAGGTTGTCCAGTTTGGCTCCGCTTTTTATGATGGTTGAACCGATCGTGGCCCGGTCGATCGTGGTATTCGAACCGATCTCCACATCATCTTCAATGACCACATTGCCGATCTGGGGTACTTTTTTAAAACTGCCATCGGACTGCGGGGCAAAACCAAACCCATCACTGCCGATGATCGTACCACCATGGATCGTTACATTATTACCGATCACACAGTCATTATAGATCTTCACCCCGGGATGAATGATACAGTTGTCACCCACTTTTACATGATCTCCGATATAGGCATTGGGATAGATCTTGGTGTTATTGCCCACTTTCACCTGCTCGCCGAGATACGCAAAAGCCCCGATAAATACCTGTTGACCATAAGTAGCCGTAGGGGCGATATACGCCGGTTGCTGAATACCGGCCAATGACTGCTGTTTGATCTCCTGGTATTTGCTGAGCAAAGTGGCAAACGCCGTATAGGCATCCGGCACCCGGATCAGGGTGGCTTTTACCGGCTCGCGCAGCTCATACGCTTCATTCACGATGATCACCGATGCTTTTGTGCTATACAGGTATTCTTCATATTTCGGGTTGGCGAAAAAACTGAGTTGTCCTTCACTGGCTTCTTCAATTTTACCAAAGGAGTTGACCGTTACATTCGGATCACCTTCGGTTTTACCATTGACAAGCAGGGCTATTTGTGCGGCAGGGAATTGCATGGTTAGGAATTAGGGGATTAGGAATTCGGGAATTGGTAAACCGTACTTAGAAGGAAATTGTTCATAGTTTAAAATATAGATTCAACTTTTGGCACCCTTCTCGCTTCTAGCTTCTAGCCTCTAGCCTCTCACATAACAAATGTAATGTTTTTTAACAGTGTCACTCAGGGTCTGCTGGATCAGGGCATTGTCCACTTTTGAGATATCCTTGATGCGGCCATCCTTGAATAATATATTGATCCGTTCATCACCCGGGTTATAGGTGGTATTACAGGCTTCGCCGGTGAATACAAAATAAGCGGCTTCTGCTTCGGTTAGTCCCATCATCATGCTGGCTGCTGCTGTTTTTTCCTGTAAAAAATCAGGGTCGATCGGGTCGGCCTGCAGTTTTACCTTGAGCAATTTCCGTTCTACCAGGTAGCGGCAGAGGGTGGACAGGATCCGGTCCGGATGATGGCACCATTGTTTGATCGTCGCCATGATATCATGATCATCCAGGCGGCAGAAACGTTGCAGGTTTTCTTTCCGGCTCAGGTCCGGCTCCGCTTCTTTTAAAAAATAATCCAGTTCTGCGGATACGGCACTCACATTCGTCCCTGCAGCGATCAGTTCCTTGGCCCGGCGGATGACACGTACCAGCATATTCTCGGCACTGACCACGGTTTTATGCAGGTACACCTGCCAGTACATCAGGCGGCGGCTCACCAGGAATTTCTCTATGGAATACACCGCTTTTTCTTCTACCATCAGCTGTCCTTCATGTACGGTCAGCATTTTAATGATCCGGTCATACCCGATCACGCCTTCAGCCACACCGGTAAAAAAACTGTCGCGGTTGAGGTAGTCCATCCGGTCCACATCCAGTTGTCCGGATACCAGTTGGTGCAAGAATTTTTTCGGATGTTCATTCGTGAAAATGGCAATGGCCGTATCGAGCTGGCCCTTTAGTTCTTCATTGAGCTGGCGCATCAGCAGCAGTGAAAGGGTTTCATGATGTACATTCCGGATCAGTTCCTGTTCAAGGGCATGAGAAAAAGGTCCGTGACCTACATCGTGCAGCAGGATGGCGGCCTGCGCCCCCAGTTCTTCATCCGGGGTAATATCCACGCCCTTGCTCTTTAATTCGCCCAGGGCCATCTTCATCAGGTGATAAGCCCCCAGGGAATGATGGAGCCGGGAATGGACCGCACCCGGATAAACCAGGTGGGCAAACGCCATCTGGTGAATATTCCGCAACCGCTGGTAAACCGGGTGGGAAATGATTTCCAGGATCAGCGGGTGGTCAATAGTAATAAAACCATAGACCGGGTCGTTGATGATTTTGCGGACAGAGGGCATTGTTGCTGTTTTGTTAAAGGCCCGGAACGGGCGGACAGCAAAAGTACAATAGCAACCGTTAATAAGCTAAATTTGAAAGTGGACCGGCTATAATCAAATCTTAAAATTTCAACCGAATGGCAATTGCGAAAATAATATGGGTGGACGATGAGATCGAAAGCTTGCAATCTCAGAAGCTGTTTCTCGAGAATAAAGGCTATGAAGTGACCACCTTCACCAACGGGTTTGACGCGATTGACTATGTTAAGGAGAACCATGTGGATGTGGTGCTGATCGATGAAAGTATGCCGGGCATCACCGGACTGGAAACACTGGCCAAGATCAAAGAGATCAAGCAATCCCTCCCCGTGGTACTGATCACCAAGAATGAAACGGAGAACCTGATGGATGATGCTATCGGCTCCCAGATCAGTGATTACCTCATCAAGCCCGTCAACCCCAATCAGGTCTGGCTGAGTTTAAAAAAGATCATTGATAACCGCCGGCTGGTGGCTGAGAAGACCACTTCGGCTTATCAGCAGCAGTTCCGCCATTTATTCACCGCGCTGAACAGCAGTCCGGATTACAATGAATGGATGGATATCTACAAGAAACTCATTTATTGGGAACTCGAAATGCAGAAAAGCGGTAGTCCGGAGATGCAGGAAGTATTGCAGAGTCAGAAAAGCGAGGCCAATACCGAGTTCTTCAAATTCATTTCCCGCAACTATGCCGGTTGGGTAGGACCCAAGGCAAAGGAAGGTCCCGTGATGAGCCACACGATGTTTCAGTTTAAAGTACTGCCACATGTGGAGAAAGGCACACCCTTGTTCTTTATCCTGATCGATAACCTGCGTTTTGACCAGTGGAAAGCCATCCAGCCCATATTCGCGGAAAGTTTCCGGATATTGGAAGAAGACAGTTTTTATGCCATCCTTCCTACCGCCACGCAATATGCACGGAATGCCATTTTTGCCGGAATGATGCCGGTGGAGATCGAGAAAAAATTTCCGGTACAATGGAAGAATGATGATGAGGAAGGTGGAAAGAACCTGCACGAAGAAGAATTCTTCAGGGCTCAGTTGCAACGGCTGGGAAAAGGAGATCTGCGGGTATCCTATACTAAAGTGGTCAACAACCAGGCCGGTCTCGATCTGGTGAACAATATCCACAACATGATGAACAACGATCTCAATGTGATCGTGTACAATTTTGTGGATATGCTCAGTCATGCCCGTACGGAAATGGAAGTGCTCAAAGAACTGGCCGGTGATGAAATGAGTTATCGTAGCATTACCGCCAGCTGGTTTGAACACTCCCCGCTGCACCAGGCCTTGAAACGTATCGCAGATAAAAAGATCCGGCTGGTACTGGCCACCGATCATGGGAGTGTGCGGGTGAAGAATCCCAGCAAAGTGGTGGGCGATAAACAGACAACGACCAATTTACGTTACAAACACGGGCGTAACCTGAATTATGAACCCAAGGAAGTGCTCGCCTTCCGCGACCCAAGGGAAGCAGGACTGCCGGTGCCTACGATCAATTCTTCTTACATTTTTGCCAAGGAAGATAATTTTCTCTGTTATCCCAATAACTACAATTACTATGTCAACTATTACCGCAATACTTTCCAGCACGGCGGTGTGAGCCTGGAGGAGATGATCGTGCCGGTGATCAAGATGGAAAGTAAAGCCAGTCAGTAGTTAGTAGTCGGTAGTTAGTAGTCAACAGCCCCTCCTGAGATCATATAGTTATGGACAAGATTGGCTGGCAAAGTGACAATAGCACTTGTCAACCTGAGTAGACGCCAAAGGACATCTTCATGGTAGAAGCAAGTAGTTCTGCGTCGTATCGAAGGGCGCAACTCGAAACTCATAACTCGCAACCTGCCTTTTCTGATAAGTAACCCAATAGCCTCTTTTCCCAAATATTGTCCTGGAATAACCCGCATTTCTGTGGATAACATTTGATAAATCCCCCAAAAATCACTGATCCGGCGGGTTAAATTTGTGGCATGAAGTACAACCAGTCCACACTTGATAAATTAGAGGCGATCCCCGAACAGGCCGGCTACGTACTCCGCTATGAAAGAGGTACTTTTCAAAGCGGCTATTGCATTCTTGAACAAAAGAAAGTAGTGGTCCTGAATAAATTCCTGCAGATCGAAGGCCGGATCAATACCCTGGCCGATCTGATTCCCCAACTGGAAATAGACCCCGGACACCTGTCCGACGAATCCGCTAAACTCTATGCCAATATTATGGCGAAGCTGGAAACGGAAGAGGGGTAGAAAGTAGAGAATAAGAGAATAGAGAATAGAGAATAGAGATTAGAGAATAGGGGGAAGCTACATTTCCAGCCCTTGTAAATTTATAAACCAGTTAACTTTTTAACCTGTTAACCAGTTAACTTTAACCCGTGACCTGTCCCCCGCTCACTATAACTTTTCTCGGTACCGGTACCAGCAGTGGCGTACCTATGATCGGCTGCGATTGTGCCGTTTGCACATCAGCGGATCCAAAGGACAATCGCCTGCGTACGAGTATCCTGGTGCAGTCACCAACTACCACTTTAGTCGTGGATACCGGGCCCGATTTCCGGTACCAGATGCTACGTGAAAAAGTGAAGAAACTGGATGCGGTGCTGTTCACGCATCCGCACCGGGACCATATGGCAGGACTGGATGATGTACGCGCCTATAATTTCTTTCAGAAGAAACATATCGATATCTATGCGGATTCATTGATGGAAGCCGCTATCCGCCGCGATTTTTATTATGCATTTGCCGATACCCGCTATCCCGGAATACCCGAACTGAATCTGATCAATATCACCGATGAACCCTTTGTGGTGGGTGATATTCCGGTTACCCCTATCAAGGTCTGGCATATGAAAATGCCGGTACTGGGCTTCCGGTTCGGGACCTTCACCTATATCACCGATGCCAACCGGATCGAGGAAGACGAGAAGAATAAGATCCGGGGTTCGGAGATCCTGGTGGTGAATGCCCTGCGGAAACAACAACATATTTCACACTATACCCTCGGCGAAGCCGTGGACCTGGTACAGGAACTCCGGGTGCCCGAAGCTTTCCTGATACATATGTCGCACCAGATAGGCCTCCATGCCGATGTGGAAGCCGAACTCCCGGACAATATTCACCTGGCCTGGGATGGACAGGTTTTGCAGATTCCCTAAAACTTTTTAAGCTAACACTTGTTAGTTTCATTTTAATTGCAGTACTTTGTACAGCCTTTAACGAATGCTTGCTTAATCTCTGACAGAGATACTGTGCCACCCCTTCCGGCTTTTATCGGAATATAGGAGTGGCACAGTTTTTAAAAAACCACGAACGATTAAAGTGATATGAATTTTCAA
>CALRQQ020000017.1:0-19791 GCA_943370345.1 Chitinophaga pinensis | reverse complement strand
TGGTGGCCGAATCCAGGTTCGGGGCAGCCAGGAAGATAAGCAATGCGGTGCTGGTTACACTGGGTACCGGTGTGGGTGGGGCGATCCTGATCGATGGAAAGCCTTACCAGGGGGCTTTCAATAAAGCCGGTCATATCGGTCATATGGTGATCAACGAGGAAGGCGATTGTGATGTAACAGGTATGCCGGGCAGTCTGGAAGAATGTATCGGGGAATGCACTATTGAAAAAAGGACCGGAGGTAAATTCAGCAGTACCCGTGAGATGCTGGATGCCATGAAAAGCGGGGATGAATATGCGAAAAATGCCTGGCTCAAATCGGTCCGTCAGCTGGCCATCGGGTTATCCAGTATAACCAATATACTCTCCCCGGAAACGATCATACTGGGTGGTGGCATTACAGAAGCAGGGCCTGACCTGTTTGATCCGCTGAATGAATACATGGCCCACTATGAATGGCGGGCCGGGGGAAGAAAAGCAGCGATCGTGAAAGCGATATTTGGCGACCTGGCAGGAGCGGTAGGAGCCGCTTTTTATGCGATGCGGTTATGTACCAAAACAGAAATACACCTGAACTGAATATGAGTCTGACAAAACAATACTTACAAAAATGTACGGGGATCATAAACACCGTGCAGGCACAGGAATCAAAAATACAGACTGCCGCTGCCTGGTTTTCGGAGAGCATACTGGCCGGCCGGATGGTCCACACATTTGGCAGCGGGCACAGCCGCATCATGGTGGAGGAAATGTGGCCACGCTATGGTTCCTTCCCTGGTTTTAATCCCATCGTGGAATTATCACTCACCAACCATAACAATGTGGTGGGAGCAAACGGGCAACGGCAGGCGATGTTCTTAGAGAATGTACCCGGACTGGCTGCCCGTATCCTGCGCAATTTCGGATTGGATAAAAAAGATACGGCCCTGATCATTTCATCCAGTGGTTGTAATGTGGTGCCCATTGAAATGGCGGAGCTGTTGCAACAGGCAGGGATCAAAGTAGTGGCGGTGGTAACACAGGCACACCTGGACGCCAGTACCAGTAAAAGAACCGATGGAAAAAAACTAAACGACTTTGCTGATCTCGTCATTGATACCGGGGCACCGGCAGGTGATTCAATGATCAGTATTGAAGGACTTGACACACCGGTAGCGCCCGGATCAACGGTGGGTGGGGTGCTGATCATTAACAGTATTAAAGCTGAGCTGGCCCGGTTGCTCACCAATGCCGGTCATCCGCCAAAAGTATTGACTGCCGGCTGTGTGGTGGGTTCAGAAAAAGCCACGGCCTTATTTGAAGCGGCGTATGATGAACATGGACGGCGGTTAGGGGTGTTACTTAATGGCGCGGGACGTTGATCGTACTTTAAAAGGTGTTCGCTGTTAGCTGTTAGGTGTTAGGACCTTCTAAGAAGGGTGATCTAAAACAACGAATGGCTCTCGTTTAACGGCCTGACCTTGTCACCCTGCCTGCCGACCGTAACGAAGTGGAGGTGGGAGTAGTCCCGCATAACCAGTTTTTCAGGGCTTGTGAAAAATTATCATGCGGGACGTATCGAAGGGTCGTACTTCGTACCTCGTACTTTAGAAGGTGTTCGCTGTTAGCTGTTAGGTGTTAGGACCTCCTTAGAAGGGTGATACTAAAACAACTACAGCTTCTCGTTTTACGACATCTATTCGTACTTCGTACTTCTAACTTCGTACTTTGACATTGTGCTAAGAAAATAATATTATGAATAAATCTATAAGAACGACAGTCGTTGGTAGCTATCCTTTTCCAGGCTGGCTGGAGTTTGCCACGAAGAACCTTCAGCAGTTTGGTGCGGCAGACATCCATGAAATGATCGAAGATGCCGTGATCGCGGCCATCCATGACCAGGTAACAGCGGGATTAGATGTGATCACCGACGGGGAACAGACCCGGCTGGATTTTAATTTATCCTTTTACGGGTTCATTAAAGGCATTGAGAACAACGAGACCGAAACGCGGAAATTTGGTCCGGCGGCCCATGATCAGCGTGGCAAGAATACCATCACCGGTGAGTTATTGGCTCCCAACGGACTCGGGGCCGTTAAGGAATTTCAACGATTGCAGCGACTGGCTCCGTCCGGTCCGGTACTAAAAGCCAGTGTGCCGGGTCCTTACACCCTGAGTGGCCGTTTATTACCCAATGAAAAGTATAAGGACCGCTATGCCATCACGGAAGCCCTGTTGCCGATTGTCCGGGCTGAACTCGAAGCGCTCGTCAGGGCCGGTTGTAAAGAGATCACGGTGGATGAGCCTTCGATGAGTTGTTATGCGTATAAGGAAGATACCAAACGGTTCGTTGATATTTTCAACCGTACGGTAAAACCGGTAGTTGGGAAATGTAACCTCAGTACCCATCTTTGCTTTGGTAATTTCAAAGGAAGACCGGTAGGTTACCGGAGTATCAAACCCATGTTGCCGGATTTCCTGGATATGATGGTGGATGAGATCCATATTGAAATGGCGAATCGTGAATTTGCAGAGATTGAATTACTGGCTCCGTTTGCCGAAAAAATGAATGTGGCCGTAGGGGTGATCGATGTAAAGAATTACTATATAGAGACGGTGGAGGATGTGGCGGAACGGATCCGGAAATGCCTCAAGTATGTACCGGCTGAAAAACTGTCCGTAGCGCCCGATTGCGGGTTGAGCCAGACAGCCCGCTGGGCATCGCGTCAGAAACTAACCAATATGGTGCAGGGTGCGAAAAAAGTAAGAGAGAGCTTGTAATATGGAATGCAGAATTTTTGATGAGTATGAATCATTATCCGATGCTGCAGCAGAACTGATCCTGCAGATCGTGGAACGGAAACCAGAGGCAGTCTTGTGTTTTGCCACGGGCAATTCCCCGGTGGGAACGTACCGGGCATTAGCGGCAAAAGCTAAAGAGCGGGGAACCGATTTCAGTCAGTGTTTTTGTTTTGGACTGGATGAATGGCTGGGTGTGCCTCCGGAGAAAAAAGGAAGCTGTCATTACCTGTTGTATGAACAGGTGTTTCGTCCTTTAGGTATCGGTGAATCACAGGTGCACCTGTTCAATGGCATGACCGATGATATTGCAACCGAATGCCGCATTATGAACGGGGAAATTGAACACGCCGGAGGGATCGATTGTATGCTGGTGGGCATTGGTCTCAATGGTCATATTGGCTTTAATGAGCCTGGTGTGAATATGGAATTGCAGGCGCATGATCAGGAATTGCATAGCGGTACACTGGCTTCAGGACAATTATACTTTGATGAACCCACGGCTATTTCCAAAGGCATCACCCTGGGTATGGCCCAGGTGATGAAAGCCAGAACACTGCTGTTGCTTGCCAATGGCCCCGGCAAGGCGGCGATCATTCACAAGGCCTGCGATGGCCCTGTGACCAATGAGGTGCCGGCCAGTTATGTCCAGCAACACCGGCATGCGGTGCTGATGATCGATAAAGAAGCGGCTTCAATGCTGAATAAATAAATGCAACTGATCAACGCCATACTGAAAGATGAAGCACTGGTAGCCGAAATGGACCTTTTGCTCCGGGATACATCACAGGCACATCTATGGTGGCTGGGCCAAAGTGGTTTTCTCCTGCAATGGAAAGGCCGGCGGGTTTTACTGGATCCCTATTTGTCCGATTCACTTACAGCGAAATATGCCCAAACCGATAAGCCGCATACGCGGATGAGTGAGCAGGTGATCCGTCCGGAATTACTGAAACAGATCGATGTGGTGACTTCCAGTCATAACCATACCGATCATCTCGACGCTGCCACACTGATGCCGGTACTGGCCAATAACCCGGGGATACGGTTTGTGATCCCTGAAGCTAACCGGGCTTTTGTGGCGGAACGGGTACAATGTGCAAGCGATTTTCCGGTCGGATTGAATGATGGGGTATCCGTACAGCTGGGCGATTTCAGTTTTCATGGGATACCTGCAAAACACAATGCCATCGATCGTGATGAAGAAGGAAATTGCCGGTATATGGGCTATGTGATCCGGTTTGGCGGATATAGTATTTATCATAGCGGAGATACCCTGTGGTTTGATGAACTGCCCGGACTGCTTCGTCCTTTTTCCATTGACCTGGCACTTTTACCTATCAATGGCAATATGCCGGAACGTAAAGTGGCCGGCAACCTGGATCACCGGGAAGCGGTAAAACTCGCGGCCGTTTTAGGGGTAAGGACAGTTATTCCTTGTCATTACGATATGTTTTCCTTTAATACCGCTAATGTGCAGGACTTTGTAGCTGAAGCGGAAAAACAAGAACAGGGTTACCAGGTATTAAGAGGCGGGGAGCGATATTCATTCACTTTAAACAACGCATGATGCAACGTCTTTTTACCGCAGGTCCGGTTGGCCAGTCAAAGGGCATAGCCCTGGTCAGGATCATAACCGGTGTACTCCTGGTCTTTCATGGCTGGGAATGCTTTGATACGGCTAAAATGACCATGTATACCGGTTGGTTCACAGACCGGCATTATGCGAATCCTGCTGTATGGGCCTATGCCGGTAAGATCGCTGAGTTGCTTGCAGGGATCGGTTTTGTACTGGGATTTTTAACCCGCGTGGCTGCACTCGGGGCCATCGCTGCCTTTGCAGGCATTATCTTTCTGCTGGGTGACAAGGGAAAGATCCTGGAAGGAGATCAGCACCCATTTCTGTTTATTTTATTGAGTCTTGTTTTTCTCTTCACCGGTCCCGGTGCATTGAGTCTGGATGGATTGCTTTTTAAAAACCGAAAAAACCGGTACTGATCATGTCAGACAGCACATCGGTACATATCCATACAAAGGGCGTAGCGGCCAACAGCTATGATGCGATCGTGATCGGCAGTGGCATCAGTGGTGGCTGGGCGGCCAAAGAGCTTTGTGAAAAAGGGCTGAAGACCCTCGTACTGGAACGGGGCCGGCCGGTGGATCATATAAAGGATTATCCCACAGCCACACTTTCCCGCTGGGAGTTGCCGCACCGCGGAGCCATCACCCGGAAAACCCGCGAACAGAATCCGCTGATCAGTAAAGCGGCGGGATATGGCGAAGACACACAACACTTTTTTGTAAAAGATGCGGATCATCCCTACATACAGGAAAAACCTTTTGACTGGGTACGTGGATATCAGGTAGGTGGCAAATCACTCACCTGGGGAAGGGCCTGTGCCCGCTGGAGTCCGTATGATTTTACAGCGCCCGAACGCTATGGCTATGGGCAATCCTTCCCGATCGGGTATGAAGAAATAAAAGACTGGTACAGTCATGTCGAAAAATTCATCGGCGTATGCGGCAGTTATGACGGCATCCCTTCTATGCCCGATGGTGAGTTTCTCACCGCCTATGAATTGAATGCAGCCGAGAAGCACCTGCAAAAAGTACTGAAAGAAAAATTCAACCGGCATTATGTATCGGGGCGATGGGCACATATCACCGACCCCCAACAAATACATCTGGATCAGGGACGGGCACAATGCCAGAACCGCAATTTGTGTATGCGGGGGTGTCCTTTAGGTGGTTATTTCAGTTCCAATGCCTCCACGCTTCCCTGGGCGGCCAAAACAGGAAACCTGACCATCCGTCCGCATTCCGTGGTGCATTCCATTATTTATGATGAGAAAAAACAAAAAGCCATTGGGGTGCGGGTGATCGATGCGAATACGCATAAAGCCACCGAGTTTTTTGCGAAGATCATTTTTTGCAATGCATCGGCGCTCAACAGCAATCTGATATTGCTGAACTCCACGTCGGGCCGTTTTCCGAACGGACTGGGGAATGACAACGGACTGTTGGGAAAATATATCTGTTTTCATAATTACCGCGGCAGTATGAATGGCGATCTGGACGGAATGGAAGACCTTTATTATAAAGTGTCCAAACCGGCAGAATGTATTGTCGCTAATTTCAGGAATGTAGAAAAAAGGGATACGGATTTTTATGGCGGTTATGTGATCTATTCCGGAGGTTACCGGGAGAAACTAAGTGATAAACATGTGCAACCTTTGTTGGGGGCCGGTTTCAAGGAAGCCATCAGCGAACCCGGCACCTGGGGGGTGTACATGTATATGCAGGGGGAAACGATTGCTAAAGAAACGAATCATGTACGACTGAGTACAGATCAAAAAGATCAATGGGGTATTCCCCTTTTAATAACGTCTGTCGGGTATGATGAGAATGATGATAAGATGGTAAAGGACTTCCTGGAACAGGGACAGGCCATGTTAGAAGCCGCGGGTGTGAAGAACATCAACACCAATGACAGCGGTCAGGCCCCGGGATTAGATATTCATGAAATGGGTGGGGTACGGATGGGGAAAGACCCGAAAACATCGTTACTCAATGAGTGGAATCAATTGCACCATTGTAAGAATGTATTTGTGACAGATGGCGCCTGTATGACCAGTACCGGCAGTCAGAGTCCGTCGATATTGTATATGGCGTTTACCGCGAGGGCAGCGGAATTCGCGGTACATCAACTAAAAACCGGGCGTTTATGAATAAGAGAATAGAAAATAGAGAATGGAGAATAGGGACTGAAAGCAGAAAGAACCCTATTGTCCGGTATGGGCGAATAGCTGTACTTTTTTTACTTTTTACTTTTGAATTTTTACTTTCCTACGGTCAGCAGAAGACCTATTGCAATCCCGTGAATATTGATTATGGGTATACGCCGATCCCGAATTTCAGTGAATGGGGACGGCACCGGGCTACGGCCGATCCGGTGATCGTACTGTATAAAGGGGATTATTATTTATTCAGTACCAATCAGTGGGGCTATTGGTGGAGTCCGGATATGCTGAACTGGAATTTTATCTCCAAAAAATTTCTGCGGCCCTGGAATGAAGGGTATGATGAACTCTGCGCACCGGGCCTGGGTATCATCGGGGACACCATGATCGTTTTCGGTTCTACCTATACCAGTAAGTTCACCATGTGGATGAGCACGAACCCTAAGGCCAACGACTGGAAACCACTGGTGGACTCCTTTTCGATCGGCGGATGGGATCCGTCTTTCTTTACGGATGATGACGGGAAGTTCTATATGTATAACGGGAGCAGTAATAAATTTCCCATGTATGGCATTGAACTCAACCGGAAAACCCTGCAACCCATTGGTACCCGTAAGGAAATGTACCTGCTGGAGCATTGGCGTTTTGGCTGGCAGCGTTTTGGTGAACACATGGACAATACCTTTCTTGATCCGTTTATTGAAGGGTCACATATGACCAAGTACAAAGGAAAATATTACCTGCAGTATGGCGCTCCGGGCACCGAGTTCAGCGGCTATGCCGATGGATTGCTGGTGGGCAATGACCCCCTTGGCTATTTCGAGCCACAGAGTGATCCGCTGAGTATCAAACTCGGTGGCTATGTGAGAGGGGCCGGACATGGCACTACTTTTATTGATAAATATGATCAATACTGGCATGTATCCACCACGGTAGTGTCGGTAAAAAATACATTTGAACGCCGGATCGGTATCTGGCCCACCGGTTTTGATAAAGAGGATAAGATGTTTTGCAATACCACTTTCGGCGATTACCCGCATTTTATCCCTGCTGCCGGTATCGACGGCTCGCAATATGGTAAGGATGGAAAATCACCTTACTTTACCGGCTGGATGTTACTGAACTATAATAAACCCGTGCAGGTGTCATCCACCTTAGGTGGATTTGTGCCGAATAATGCAGTGGATGAACTCACCAAGACCTACTGGAGTGCGCGGTCAGGGGATAAAGGCGAATGGATACAGACCGACCTGGGTAATATCTCCGCCGTGAACGCTGTGCAGATCAATTATGCCGATCAGGATGTGGAGCAGAACCGGTTAGGGAAATGGCCGGGGCAGTTTCATCAATATAAACTCTGGTATTCATTGGATGGAAAGAAATGGACCATCCTCGTGGACAAGAGTCAGAACCAGACCGATGTGCCGCATGATTATGTGGAATTGCCCAAAGCGGTACAGGCCCGGTACATTAAACTGGAGAATATTCATATGCCTACCGGTAAATTTGCCATCAGCGGGTTACGGGTGTTTGGTAATGGCAACGGAGCAAAACCGGATGTGGTACAGGGCTTTATAGTATTACGTACAGAGAAAGATAAACGCAGTGCATTCATCAAATGGCGGCCGGTGGAAAACGCGTTTGCTTATAATATTTACTACGGCACCCAACCGGATAAATTATATACCAGTATCATGGTGCATTCCAATAATGAGTACTGGATGAAGGCCATGGATTCGCAGAAACCCTATTATTATTGCATTGAGGCCGTGAATGAAAATGGCACCAGTGAGCGTACAAAAGTTATAAAAGTGGATTAATATGAGAAAGCTGTACCTGTTATTATTGGTGATCCCCGTTCTGTCATTCACAGCCAGGTCACAGGGGAGTCTTCCCTTCTGGAAAGAAGTGCAGGCCTTGAAACAAAAAGACAGTCTGTCTTTTCCTGCACCCGGGCAAACGCTTTTTATCGGCAGTTCCTCTTTTACCATGTGGAAGGATGCCCCCGATTATTTTCCCAAACATAAGATCCTCAACCGGGCCTTTGGTGGCTCCACCCTGCTGGATATGATCCGTTACCGGTATGAAGTGGTCTTTCCCTATCAGCCCAAACAGATCGTGTTGTATTGCGGGGAGAATGATTTTGCTTCCAGCGATACGGTTACTGTAGCCATGGTCATGGAGCGTTTCAGGACCTTCTATACATTGATGCGGGCAAAGTATCCCAAAGTTCCTTTTCTGTATGTTTCGATGAAACCCAGTCCGAGCCGGGCCCACCTGATGAGTAAATATCAGGAAGCCAATCAGCTGATCGCAGAGTTCCTGAAAGCCGATAAAAAAGCAGCGTATGCAGATGTCTACTCAAAAATGCTGAAAGCCGACGGGAGCCCGATGGATGATATATTTCTCAAGGACCGGCTGCATATGACGGCCAAAGGGTATGCCATCTGGAAAAAAGTATTAACGCCTTTACTGATCAAATAGATACTATGCGGAAATTAATTATTGTTTTGAATGTAGTGCTGGTGCTCGCTTCCTGTAAAGAACAAAAAAACGAAGTACCTGTCACACGTATCGCTTTTGGTTCCTGCGGTTACCAGGATGATCCCCAGCCGGTGCTGACGATTGCCGCGGAGCAAAAGCCCGATGCCTTTGTTTTCCTGGGCGATAATATTTACGGGGATACCGATAACATGGACACCCTCCGGGCCAAGTACCAGCGGCTGGGGGCGAAGCCGGAATATCAGCAACTGGCAGCGGCCACTAAAATCTTTGCCACCTGGGATGATCATGACTTTGGACGTAATGATTCCGGCAAATGGTATCCGTATAAGGAAGAGTCGAAGAAACTCTTTATGGAGTTTTTTAAAGAACCTGAAAACAGTGAACGCAGAAAGCATGCGGGCATCTATAAAACAGAATATATCAAAGCGGGTGACAAAACCATTCAGTTGATCTTGCTCGACGGGCGATCATTCAGGAGCGATCTGCGCCTCTACCAAAAGGGGGACACATTGCCGTATGGCGGTTTCTTTTATACACCGGATTATTACCCGCAGACATCCCCTGACAGCACCTTACTCGGTGCGGAGCAATGGGCCTGGTTAGAAGGGGAATTGAAAAAACCGGCCGACCTGCGGCTGATCGGCAGTGGCTCCCAGTTCAGTATTGAGTACAATGGCTATGAGGCCTGGGCTAATTTTCCTCATGAACAAAAGAAACTGCTCAACCTGATACGGAGTACAAAGGCCAGTCATGTCATGTTCCTGACCGGTGATGTACACTATGCGGAAATATCCAGGATCAAAGAAGAGGGATTGTATCCGATCTATGATGTAACGTCCAGCGGGATCACCAGTACCTGGAGTTTTGCCACCCAGAATAAGAACCGGATCGAAGGACCGGTGATGGACAATCATTTTGGTTTACTGACCATCACCTGGGACAAGGATCCCCTGATCCGGATGGAGATCATCGATAAATACCGGAACAACCGGATCGAATATACCATCAAGGCCAGCGAAATTAGTTTCTAAATTTGACAATTATAAATATCTACACATGAAAAGGATCCTGACGGTTGCCGCACTTGTACTCGGACTATTCAGTTTACAGGCAAAAGCCCAGCAACCCACTGATGCAAAAATGAAAGCCTTCATTGATGCATTAATGAAAAAAATGACATTGGAAGAAAAACTCGGACAACTCAATCTGCCCGGCAGCGGGGATATTGTTACCGGACAGGCTCAGAGTTCGGATATCGGGAAAAAGATCCGGGAAGGGAAAGTGGGTGGTCTTTTTAATATTAAATCAGTTGCCAAGATCCGCGAAGTACAGAAAGTAGCGGTGGAGCAAAGCCGCCTGAAGATCCCGATGATCTTCGGGATGGATGTGATCCATGGGTATGAAACCGTATTCCCCATTCCACTGGGACTGAGTTGTACCTGGGATATGCAGTTAGTAGAGAACAGTGCCCGCATTGCGGCGGTGGAAGCCAGTGCGGACGGGATCAACTGGACTTTTTCACCGATGGTCGATATCTGCCGCGATGCCCGTTGGGGCCGTATCGCAGAAGGCAACGGGGAAGATCCATACCTGGGTGCACAGATCGCACAAGCCATGGTACGGGGTTACCAGGGTAATGACCTTTCTAAGAATAATACCATTATGGCCTGTGTGAAACACTATGCCATGTATGGTGCCGCAGAAGCAGGCCGTGATTATAATACCACGGATATGAGCCGTCAGCGGATGTTCAACGATTATTTACCACCGTATAAAGCCGCCGCCGATGCAGGTGCCGGAAGTTTTATGGCTTCCTTCAATGAAGTGGAAGGCGTACCCGCAACCGCTAACAAATGGCTGATGACCGATGTCCTTCGCAAACAATGGGGTTTTAAAGGGTTTGTCGTGACCGATTATACCGGCATTAATGAAATGGTGGATCACGGCATTGGGGATCTGAAAACCGTATCCGCCCGTGCACTGATGGCCGGTATTGATATGGACATGGTGGGTGAAGGCCTGCTGACCACATTACAGCAATCGCTGAAGGAAGGGAAAGTAACGATGGCGCAGATCGACCTGGCCTGCCGCCGTATACTCGAAGCAAAATATAAACTCGGCCTGTTTGAAGATCCGTATAAATATTGTGATGAGAACCGCGCTAAGAAAGAAGTATTTACGGCTGAACACCGCGCTATCGCCCGTAGTACTGCTGCACAGAGTTTTGTGTTGCTGAAAAACGAGGGTAATATCCTGCCGTTGAAAAAAACGGGCACTATTGCACTGGTAGGACCCCTGGCCGATAATAAAGAGAATATGCCGGGTACCTGGAGTGTGGCTGCCAATTTCCAGAACGCCACATCCGTTCTTTCAGGGATGCAGCAGGTATTGGGCGATAAAGTAAAGATCATTTATGCCAAAGGCTCGAACCTGGATTACGATGCGGCATTTGAAGAAAGAGCCGGTATGTTTGGCAAAGCATTGGGCCGTGACAACCGCTCCACTGAAGAGATCATTAAGGAAGCCGTGAACGCCGCTAACCAGGCTGATGTGGTGGTGGCCGCTTTAGGAGAAAGTGCAGAAATGAGTGGAGAAAGCAGCAGCCGTAGCAATATTGAAATTCCCCAGGCACAAAAAGACCTGCTGGAAGCATTATTAAAAACCGGTAAACCCGTAGTGCTGGTATTATTCACCGGTCGCCCGCTTGCCATAAAAGAAGAGAGTGAAAAAGTACCTGCCATCCTCAATGTATGGTTTGGTGGCAGCGAAGCAGGTTACGCCATTGCCGATGTCTTATTTGGTAATGTAAATCCTTCCGGTAAACTCACTACTACATTTCCGCAGAACGTAGGACAGGTGCCGATCTACTATGCCCATAAGAATACCGGCCGTCCGCTGGAAGAAGGAAAATGGTTTTCCAAGTTCCGTTCCAACTACCTCGATGTAAGCAATGATCCGGTGTATCCGTTTGGTTTCGGATTAAGCTATACCAGTTTTGCGTACAGTGATATCAGTCTGAGCAGCACATCCCAGAAAGGCAATCAGAAATTGACGGCTACGGTGACGGTCACTAATAACGGGAAATACGAAGGAAAAGAAGTGGTACAGCTGTATATCCGTGATGTGGTGGGCAGCGTAACCCGTCCGGTGAAAGAGCTGAAAGGCTTCCAGAAGATCAGCCTGAAGCCCGGCGAATCCAAAACGGTCTCTTTCACCATTACTCCTGAAGACCTGAAGTTCTACAATTATGACCTGAAGTTTGACTGGGAAGCCGGCGATTTTCAGATCATGATCGGCACGAATTCGAAGGAGGTGAAAATGGCGAAAGTGAATTGGGTCAAATAGAAAATGACTTTTAACGTATCTGAAGGCGGTCCTGAAAAGACCGCCTTTTTTGTATGTATGACATTGAAATACAGGTAAAGGAGGTTTTATTTTGGATTAGCCGGATTTCTTTAATTTTACCAAAGGTTGCTGCTTTGCTTTGAAAACATACACACGATATACGCCTGACGAACTGCTTGACCTGATTGCACAGGATAATAATGCGGCTTTTTCCGAACTCTATGAGCGGTACTGGGAAAAGCTGTTTGTGATCGCCAATAACCGTCTTCGTGATAAGAGCGCCGCAGAAGATATAGTTCATGATGTATTTACAGCCCTCTGGGCCAACCGGCATACGGCACAGATCGGTATACTTGAAAATTACCTGGCTGTTGCGGTCAAGTATGCGGTACTCAATAAAGTGAAACGGGATATCCGGGAACGGGAAAAGCAAAGCCGGAGTCTGGCGGAAGCCCCCTTATCAGAATGCCGTATCGAAACAGCTCTCCATTTTAAATCCATTTTGGAACGGGTGAAGCAGGAAGTGGAACAGTTACCTGCCCATTGCCGCATGATCTTTCTGTTTAGCCGGGAAGAGGGACTGCCGGTCAAAGAGATTGCCCGCCGGTTAGATATTTCTCCTAAGACTGTTGAAAATCAACTTGGTAAGGCTATACGCCAACTCAAGCTGGCCACCCGTAGCCTGCTGCATTCCCTGTTTTAATTTCTCCGGATTTTTTTTCTAACCACATAGGGGATTCTTCACTCCCGGTGTACTCTCTTTTATAACCAGTATGAAACTGACTGAACATTTTGCCCGATTAATTGAAAAGTATGAGGCCGGCACCGCCACTCCGGAGGAAATTGCCGAACTCAATGCCTGGTATCATTCCTTTGATGATACAGAAACGGCCATTACATCTGATCAGCCCCTTGATTCAGTTCAGTTAGGCCGGGGTATCAAAGATCGGATCAGCAAAAGTATACGACCTGCCGCGCCTGTGATCTACCGCCATACCTGGTTCAGGGCCGCAGCGGTGTTACTGATACTGTTACTTGGAACCACCGTCTATTATTGGCGCCAGTCTGCTCCCCACGAACAGCTGGCAGAAAAAGCTATGGATGCTAAATTGCCCGACCTGGTGGTGCCCGGTGGCAATAAAGCCCTGCTGACCCTGGCTGACGGCTCCACCATTATTCTCGACAGTGCTGCTAATGGTTTACTGAGTACACAAGGGAATATCGAAGTCAAAAAAATGGAGAATGGATTACTGGCGTATAAAGTGAATGGTAAAATACTGTATGAGGATGATGCTGCTTTTTACAATACCATTACAACCCCCCGCGGCGGCCAATACAAAGTAACGCTGTCTGACGGTACTACTGTATGGCTGAATGCCGCATCCTCTATCCGTTTCCCCGTTTACTTTACCGGTAATGAACGGGTGGTGGAAGTAACCGGCGAAACCTATTTTGAAGTAGCAAAGAATGCGACAAAACCCTTTAAAGTTAAAACTGTGAATCAGGAAGTGGAAGTACTGGGTACCCATTTTAATATTAATGCGTATGAGGATGAAGCCAGCATTAAAACCACGTTACTGGAAGGAAAGGTGAAAGTTACCGTACCTGGAAAGTCGGCGACCCAGCCGGCGCGTTTCCTGCAACCCGGGCAGCAATCCGGTATCAGCAAAAGCGGCCAGATCAACATCATCAACAATGCAGACACCGAAGAAGCCGTAGCCTGGATCAAGGGACGTTTCCAGTTTGAGAATACCGACCTGCGCAGCATGCTCCGGCAGTTTGCCCGCTGGTATGATGTGGACGTGGAATACCGGGGTCCGGTGGATCTCTATTTTACCGGTCAGCTGACCCGGAACGAACAGGTGTCGAAATTATTTAAACAACTGGAACTGACCGGTGAAGTGCATTTCCGCATGGAAGGCCGGAAAGTGATAGTAACCCGATAAAAACGATGATATGAATAGGAAACACCGATTGCTTTTTCCCGTTGGGATGGATGGGTAGGCAGCGGCCGATCTGAATAAAAAACCGGATTCTGTTAACGGCAGAACCCGGCGGTTGTTCAGGTCTGCCAATAAACAATTGCGTACTGCTTATTTTTCAACCCTGACCGGGTGTAAACACCCGGCCACTAAACAATACAAATTTATGTATTTCACTGCAGTTTGCCGGTCCGGCCAAAGTCGGCTCCCGCTGGCAAGACAAACGATCAAGCTTATGAAACTTACCACTGTTTTATTGTTGGCTACCTGTCTGCAGGTAAGTGCCAGTGGATTTTCCCAGAAAGTGACCCTGAAAGAGAATAATGTCACGCTCCGTAAAGTGTTTGAGGAGATCCGCAAACAAACCGGTGTGCAATTCTTCTATGCGGTCAATACGATGCAGGTCGCGAAACCGGTATCGATCTCTGTAAAGAATGAACCGCTGGAGAAAGTGCTCGAAGAATGTTTCCGCGACCAGGAACTCACGTATACCATTTCCGAGAATACGATTATCGTAAAACGGAAAGTCATCACTCCTGAAGTCAATGATCCGCCGGTTCCCATGCCTGAACCGGTGAATATCCAGATCAAAGGACAGGTAACAGATGACAAAGGTCAGCCGCTTACCGGGGTTTCAGTTACGATCAAAGGAAGCAATACGGGCGTGGTAACAGATGCCAATGGTAATTACAGCATTTCCGTTCCGGAAGAAGCGGTGCTCGTCTTTTCCTATGTGGGATTCATCAATGTGGAAATGAGGACTACAGGCCGTTCGATAATCGATGTGTCGCTCAAACCGAAAGAGCGTTCCCTGGATGAGATCGTGGTCGTGGGGTATGGCACACAGAAGAAAAGGGACCTGACCGGTTCCGTAACTTCTATCAAAGGAGAGGAAGTTGCCAATATGCCTTCCACCAACCCGATCGCCTCCCTGCAGGGAAGAGTACCGGGACTGACGATCTCCAATACCGGCCGTGCCGGTGCGAGCCCGGTGGTACGTATCCGTGGGGTGAACAGTACCAACAGTGCCAGCCCTGTATATGTAGTGGATGGGGTACTGCATGATAATATTGATTTCCTGAATCCGGCTGATATTGAAACCATCGATATCCTGCGTGATCCTTCTTCCATAGCGATCTATGGTCTGCGCGGCGCGAATGGCGTGATCGCTATCACGTCTAAAAAAGCAGCCCGTGGTCAGACAAGGATCAACCTGCAACATTCCACAGGTGTACAAGTGGTGCAGGACAAGATCAAGATCACCGACGCGGAAGGATTCAAAAAATTATACAATGCCCAGCTGGCCAACCTGAATGCTGCCGCATTTGACTATACCAATTATACCGCCAATACCAACTGGCAGGAACTGGTGTTGCAAAAAGCAGTAATGACAGCCACCAACCTGAGTGTAAGTAATACCGGGGAGAAATCCACCACCTACCTCAATATCGGTTATACCGACCAGGAAGGCGTGTTGAAGAATGATCGTTACAAGCGTTATCTCGTTCGTTTAAATGAAGAGATCCGTTTTAATAGCAAGATCAAGGTCGGCGGTGAAGTCACCGGATATCATGTGTTGAATAATCCTCCTGCCGCTTCTATTACCAATGCACTCTGGGCAGCACCGATCGTGCCGATCCAACAGGATGCGAATACGTATTACAGTATGCCCTCCTTCCAGCGGGCCCAGGTGGGTAACCCCATTGCTGCGCTGAACAGGGGTGACCGGAACAGTGTGAACAAGAGTTTCCGGGTGATTGGAAATCTGTTTGCAGAAATTAAATTCCTGCAGCATTTCACCTGGCGGTCCACGGTCTACACCGATCTGGGTTTTAACAGTACCCGTCAATACAATCAACTGCCCTTCTCTTTTGTCAACCTGGGTGAGGGCGGTAATCCAACTACCGTCACCTTCGATAATTCAGTACGCACCTCTGTTACACAGGAACAGGGAGAATCCCGCCGTTTCCAGCAGGACCATGTGTTATCGTTTGATAAGAATTTCGGGAAAGGACATTTGCTGAATGCGGTGGCCGGTTTCACCAGTATCTACAGTGCCAGTTCTTTTGTGAATGGCTTCCGTCGTGATACCGCGGTGAATATTCCGGATGATCCTGATTTCTGGTACCTGGGAATTGTAAACGTAAATAACCCGATCTCCAATGGCGGGGGTGGTGCTGAAAGCGCTATTGCCGGTGGATTTGCCCGGGTAGGTTACTCCTATAAAGGCAAGTATCTGTTGAATGCTACGATCCGTCGTGACGGCAGTTCCAAATTTGCCCCTGAGAACCGTTGGGGTACATTCGGCAGTGTGGGTGCCGGCTGGCTGCTCAGCGATGAAAAATTCTTTGCCGGGGTGAAAGGCATCGACTTCCTGAAACTGCGTGCTGCCTGGGGACGTACCGGTAATGCCAATGGGTTTGCTGATAACCTCTACAGACCCGGTGTGCAGAATGCCTCTACGGCCATCTTTGGTGATAATGTGTACAGCTCGATCCAGGCGGCTTATATCCCTGATCCCAATCTGCATTGGGAAACCGTACAGGGTATTGATGCAGGAATCGATGTACGGGCTCTCGGCAACCGCCTGAATGCGGAGATCACGTATTATAATCGTACCACCAATGATATCCTGACAGCAGTAACACTTCCCAATGAAACCCGCAGTTATTTTACCAACTTAGGTAAGATCACCAATAAAGGGGTGGAACTAAACCTGGGCTGGAATGATAAACTGGGCAAGGACCTGACCTATAGTGTGAATGTAAACTACAGTTACAATAAGAATGTGGTGAATTCCATCGGTGACAATTTCAATTTCTCCATCATTGGTAATGGTGGTGCCAACCTCACCACCACTGGTCAGAGCATCGGTTATTTTTATGGGTATACGCAGACCGGTATTTATCAGTCTACCGCTGATATCCAGAAATTCCCGGCCTTTATCAATTCATTGCCGGGGGATGTTTCCTATGCCGATATCAACGGGGATGGATTACTGACCACGGCTGACCGTGGCTATATTGGTACCCCCTTCCCGCCGCACAGCTTCGGAGGCAGTATCAACCTGGGTTATAAAGGAATTGACCTGGCCATCGAAGGACAGGGCGCTGCCGGGCATAAGATCTATACCCAGCGCCGCACTTCCACTTTTGCCGTGCTGAACTATGAGGCCAACCGTCTGAATGCATGGACCACGGCCGGTTCTACCAATATTGAACCGATCCTCGATAACACCCGGGGAAACAACTTCCTGATGAGTACTTATTATCTTGAGCCCGGTGATTATTTCCGGATCCGTTTGCTGCAGGTAGGGTACACGTTTGAGCGCAACCTGCTTTCTAAGATCGGCGTGCAGAAAGCACGGGTGTTCCTGAGCGGTCAGAATATCAAGACCTGGAGTCAGGTAACCGGCTATTCTCCTGAACCACTGATCGGAGATATACTCGGTGGTGGTGCGGATAACGGGGCGTACCCGGTACCTGCGATCTATTCATTCGGTATCAATCTTACTTTCTAAACTGAACTAAAATCATTCTATATGAAATTATTTTTCAACCCGGCAAAAACAACCCGCCTCCTCCTGCTGACTGTATTGGCAGCTGGTATGCTGACCGGCTGTAAGCGGTTCCTGGATACTGAACGCCAGGGCGCCTATGATGCGGATAATTATCCTTATCCCGGCGGTTCCGGTCCGTATGACCAGTTCATTTTCGCTGCGTATAACGACCTGCGGAGTTTCAACGTGCACAGTCAGTCTTTTATCACGGCTACCAGTATCCGCAGTGATGATGCAGATAAAGGAAGTACCCCGGCTGACGGCGGTGCCAATGCGATCGACATGGACAACTTTCCTGTTGCAGCCAGCAATGGTTTCTGTAACACCCTGTGGACAGGCTATTACAGTCTGATCAATAAATGCAATACCACCATCAAGGAGATAAATACCAATACCAATATTGTGGCTACCGATGCGATCAAGCAACAGACCATTGGTGAAGCCAAATTCATCCGGGCCTATGGTTACTTTATGTTAGGCCGTTTGTTTGGCCGGGTTCCGCTGATCGACACCGTGCTCAGTAACGGGACTTCCCAGAACAATGTACCACAAGCTACTCCGGCCGCCTTATTGGCGTTCATAGAAAGTGACCTGCAGTTTGCTGCCGGCACTCTGCCCCTGAACTGGGATGTGAAATTTGTTGGCCGGGCCACCAAAGGAGCCGCCAATGGCTTACTGGCCAAGGTTTATCTGTATCAGCAAAAATGGCAACAGGCCATGGACGCTGCCAGCCAGGTGATCAATTCCGGTCAGTATGACCTGTCCACCACGTACGATAAGATCTTCCGTGAAGAAGGAGAGAACAGCAAGGAGTCGGTATTTGAGGTACAGGCCACCGCTTCTGCCGCTATTGCCACAGCTAACGGCGTACAATATGCGCAGATACAGGGTATTCGCGGTTCCGGTATCTGGGACCAGGGCTGGGGCTGGAATACACCGAGCACTTACCTGGAAGCCGCCTATGAGACCGGTGATCCGCGTAAGAACCGGACCATCATGTATACCAGTACCGGTACCACCATCTACCAGACCATTTATGGAGAGAATCTCCCGGTGGGACTGCCCAATCCGCGCTACAACAATAAAGTGTACACCAACCCGTCGCTCCGTGCATCAATCGGTAACCGCTTTGGTTACTGGATGAACCTCCGGGTACTGCGTTATGCCGATGTGTTACTCATGTATGCAGAAGCCGCAAACGAAGTAGGTGGCACCAATAATATCACAGCGGCCCGGAATGCACTGAACTCCATCAGGGCACGTGCCCGTGCCGGCAACGGTGCTTTACTGCCGGATGTAACGACTACCGATCAGGCAACACTGCGTGCAGCGATCCGCCAGGAGCGCCGGGTAGAACTGGCCATGGAGCACGAGCGGTTCTTTGATATTGTTCGATGGGGCATTGCCCAGGCAACCATGAATGCGTCCGGCAAACCCAATTTCAATGGCAGCCGCGATGTATTGCTGCCTATTCCGCAAACACAGATCGACCTGAGTGCCGGTGTACTGACACAGAATCCCGGTTATTAATTGATTTACGTTTAAATAAACAGCAATGAACTATTCAGCATTTTATAGAAACAGCAGGACCTGGTTACTCACCGGCATCCTTATGGCCGCGGTATCCTGTAAAAAGGATGGCAATCCAAATAACCTGCCTGATGTGAATCCGGCGGACTATGATGGCAAGATCGACGGGTATAATAATTCCGATGAAGTATTTCCCAATAACCTGATCGCCTACTGGAGTTTTGATGATACAAAGAATGAGATCAAATCGGGTACGGCTCCGGCTTCATCGGCCAATGATTCGTATGTGACCGGTGCAGTACGTGGTAAAGCACTGAACCTGGCTGCCGGTTATGTATTATTCACGAATCAGT
>CALRQQ020000016.1:0-19934 GCA_943370345.1 Chitinophaga pinensis | reverse complement strand
AAGGGATTCCTTTTGACCCGGAAGGACTGATGAGTACGTTGCCGGCCATTGTGCAGGTGATCTTTGGGTATCTTATCGGGGATTATATCCAGAAAAAAAGCAAAGTGCTTCCGGTAGCCGATCAGCCCGGAGCAACCACCGGTGGCCTGTTTGAAATGCTCGCCGGCATTTTTGTGATCGGGGTAGCTTTACTCGTGACCGGTTTTTGCTGGGATATGGTCTTCCCGATCAACAAAAAAATATGGACCAGCTCCTATGTGATCTATACTACAGGCCTTGCGGTAATTACAATTGGCACGATGATCTATCTGATCGAGATAAAAAAAGTGCGGGGCGGATTGGCGCGTTTCTTTGATGTATTTGGCAAGAATGCGCTCTTTGTTTTTGCCCTCAGTGCTTTTTTACCCAAAGGACTCGCCCTGATCAAACTTGGTGATGGTGTCAATCCCTGGAACTGGTTGTATAAAAAAGTGCTGATCCACACCCCGGGAGATAAGGAACTGGGTTCTTTACTCTACGCGCTTTGTGTGATCACTTTCATGTGGGCGATCTGCTGGTGGATGGATAAGAAGAAGATCTATGTGAAGGTGTAAGTACGAAGTAAGAAGTACGAAGTAAGAAGTACGAAGTACGAACGCAGTACGTAAAACGAGTAACTGTCCGGGAATATAGATTTATACTCCTAAGGAGGTGTTTTGACCGCCGGTTTATCCAACGAAGCCCTGCCGGCAGGCAGACAGGTTTTGCGAAGGAGGATACCTGATTAACAAATCCTTAATACTTACCAGGGTTACGGGCTGTGTATTACGTTGCGGGATTGCATCTGGTTTCTATAATCAACTAATATGAAACCAGTAAGCCTGATCGCCGCCTTATTTTTCCTCTTCACTTCTTTTCGTACAGTCGATACCGTTAAAGCCGGTCTGTACACTAATAAATGGGTATTGACAACGATCCATAGCAAGGAGGGAGCGGCTTATATTTACACAAATGCATTTATCCGTTTTGATGAAGCGAAAAAGCAGGCAGGGGGCAATGGCAGTTGCAATACATTCGGCGGATCCGTCTCAGTCAGGGATAACCGCATTCACTTTGGATCGTTATTCTCCACTAAAATGTATTGCGAATCCGTACAAGGTATTGAACACGATTTCCTGGCAGCATTGGCTACGGTTACCCGCTATGAAATAAAAGGGAATTGTTTGCTGATGTACAAAGGGGATAAATTGTTGCTCGAATTTGAGGGGCAGGAATGATAGTTGACAATTGATCGTTGAATAGTGATCAATGCCCGGCAACGGGTCATTCGCGGCAATTTCCGCTCTCCCTGCTTTTCCTCAAAACAACCGTCCCTGCTCTCCCGGTCGTCTGAACAAACTCCGGTTGAGACTCCATTCTTCTGCGTTCATACCATACAGTTTGCCGTACTTCTTATATTGATCAGCGACGAGTTTGGCGATGCTGCCTTCGCCGCGCATACGGACGCCCCAGCGGGAGTCGTTGACTTTGCCGTCGTGACTTTGTTCGATCAGGTGCCAGACCTTATCGGCACGGTCGGGGAAATTTTTATAGAGCCAGTCATGGAAGAGTAACTTAATAGCGCCATTGAGCCGGATAAAGGTATAGGCCGTGAAGGAGGCTCCGTTATCCCGCGACGCTTTCATGATCCGCTGCATCTCGTGTTCATTGAGACCGGGGATCATCGGTCCCATCATGACACCCATGCGCACACCGGCCTTACTGAGTTCATGGATCACTTTCAGTTTTTGCAGCGCCGTGGTGGTGCGGGGTTCCATGACCCGTCGCAGGTCTTCATTAAAAGAAGTGATGGATACCATGGCGGAGACGATCTGCTTCTTTGCCATTTCCTGCAACAGGTCCTTGTCTTTCAGTATCCACGCGTTCTTGGTAAGAATGCCTACCGGCTGATTGAATTCATTACAGACTTCAAGTAAGGCACGGGTCAGCCGGTATTGTTGTTCAGCGGGCTGATAGCAATCGGTGTTTCCGCTGAGCATGATGGGGGTGGCATCCCAGTTTTTATGCATCAGGAATTTGCGCAACAGTTGCGGCGCATTTTTTTTGACAATGATCTTTCGTTCAAAATCCAGTCCGGCACTGTAGCCCCAATACTCGTGAACGTTCCGTGCATAACAATAGATACAGCCATGTTCACAACCGGCATAGGGATTCATACTGTAACCCATACCCACATCGGGGCTATCCACTTTATTGACGATGGACTTTGACTCCTGCTCCATATAGACGGTGCGGCTATCGCTTTCCGCCCAATCATCGATCCCCTCGATATGTTCACGGGTGCGCTCATCTTTCAGGAAACGGTTTTTCGTATTGATCTGCGCCCCGCGACCCTGGAGGTAATTACCGGTCCCTGTATCTTTTGTTGTCTGCACTTTCACGGCATCCTGCCGTAATGGTTCCTTGCTCACGTGTTGGTATTGTTTCGTTGATCCGTTACTGCCGGAAAACATTTCTTTCATTTAGCCGGGAAGGAGGGAAGAACGGGAAGTATAAGCAGATAACCTGTTCATCTATAAAATAACACCTACCGATCCTCTCCCTCGCGTCCCATTTCCCACTCCCCATTCCCTTCTCCCTATTCACCCTTTGACACGCTCCCCGCATAAGGCGGAACAAGCAGGGTTACACCGCTCTATCACCACTTCCCACTCTCCACTCTCCACTCTCCACTTCCCACTTCCCACTCTCCACTTCCCACCCCCTCTCCCGGCTTACTCACTAACCCCATCCCACATTTATTGTTACAGTGTACGGATTGCTATTTTATCCGAATAAATCTCCCTGTCGGGTCACCACCGGCAGGTTCTGAAAACTGAACTGTTGCAAGGTTTGAAACTTCCCTTCCCCTTCGGGGCGGCGTAATAAGGTCATACTGTCTGCGATGAAACGTCCCGAGAAATGCCGGTGACTGTATTCGAGCCAGCCCTTCTCATATTGTCCCGGTTTTAATTTCCGGGCAATGGTGATATGCGGTTCCATCATGAAATGCGGCTTATGTTCTTCATTCATCTTCATCAGGCGCTGTGCTTCGGTACGGATGGTTTTTACCAGCTGTTGCACCGGCAATTTTGAGGTGAGGGATATATAAATATTATGCGATGGAAAACTGCCGAAATCTTTCAGTTCGGCTTTAAATGGCGGGAACGCCATGGCCACCTTGTTCAGCCGGGTCAGGATCCGTTCTTCCATCATGGCATAGTGGGTAAAACGCACCAGGGGTACCCAGGGTCGGCCGCGGCCCCCTTGCTCCGTATTATACTTCTCCGCGAAGGTTTCCTTCAGTTTGCTGATCCGTTGCCCCAACTCTTCATGTGGCGCCAGCGCCAGCAGGTACTCGTATACCCGGTAACCCGGGCTGGTGTTGATTGCTGTCTCCATATTCATTCCTCCCTGAAAAATATTTTCCTCATTTTCTTAGCACTAATTTACTAAATTATTTAGCTTTACCAAACAAACCCCCATTAAATTTTTGAAATAATTTTTTTCACGATGACCGGCACTGCCGGGAATACTAAAACAGGATGTATGGAAGGAGAGGATTTATTTTTTGGGGCAGCCTATAAGGGCTCGAAACAATTTACCCAGCAACAGGTCCGTACCGCCAATGCCACCGGCTTTGGTGCCGCTGCGGATGACTATGCAGAGAAAGGCATTGATCTGAATGAACAACTGATCCGCAACAAACCGGCCACGTTCTTTTTCCGGATGAAGGGCGATGCCATGAAGGAAGCCGGCATTTTTGACGGCGATATCCTGATCGTGGACCGTTCACTCAAACTGACAAACGGGAAAGTGATCGTGGCGATCCTCAATGGTGAATTACTGGTGCGGCGGTTTCATAAGAATTTCACCTCGGCCTTTCTCATTCCGGAAAACAGCCGTTATAAAAATATCAACCTGGCGGAGTTCAGTGATTTTGTGATGTGGGGGGTGGTGACGTTTGTGATACATCCGCTCGGCTAGAAGCGAGAGGCGAGAGGCGAGAGGTAAACAGCCCATACTGAAAGCCTGTATCTATAATAGCCAGCTGTTTCTCGTTTTACGATATCCCCCTTCTCGCTTCTAGCTTCTAGCCTCTAGCTTTTTCTACCATGAAAGCAATCGTCGACTGCAACAGCTTCTACTGCTCCTGCGAGCGGTTATTCAGGCCCGACCTGCGGGATAAACCCGTAGTGGTGCTGAGTAATAATGATGGATGTATCGTGTCCCGTACCGATGAGGCCAAAAAACTCGGTGTGGGCATGGCGGCTCCGTATTACCAGAACAAGGAGATCATCGAACGGAATGAAGTAGCGGTATTTTCCAGCAACTACAATCTCTATGGCGATCTCAGTATGCGGGTGATGGATACCCTGCGTGAGTTAGTGGGCGAAGACCAGGTGGAAGTCTACTCCGTGGATGAAGCGTTCCTGGACATGGACCGGTTTTCAGGAACAGCCCTGCAGGAGGCAGCCGTAACGATCAAGGAAACCGTGGAGCAATGGACCGGTATTGCCGTATCGGTAGGTGTGGGTCCCAGCAAAGTGTTGTCCAAAGTAGCGAACCGCCTCTCAAAAAAAGACAAGCAGGGCACAAAGGGTGTACTCGTACTGGATACGGAGGAGAAAATAAAAGAGGCCCTGGAACGGACCGCCGTGGATGATCTCTGGGGCGTGGGCCGGCAGTATGCGATCAAACTCCACCACCTGGGTATTGACAATGGCTGGCAACTGCGCAATATGCCCGAAGACTGGGCCCGGAAAAATATGGGCGGCGTAGTGGGTGTGCGCATGATCCGGGAACTGAACGGCTTCAGTTGTATCCCGATGAAGGACCCGCTGGAAACAAAAAAAATGATCGCCACCACGCGGATGTTCGGACAACCGGTCTATGAACTGAGCGATATAAAAGAAGCCATTGCCACCTATGTGGCAAGAGCGGCGGAAAAACTGCGCCGGCAGTTCAGCGCGGCACAAATGATACAGGTATTCCTGGTGACCAATGGTACCCGTAACGGAAAATATGAATACAATCCGCAATCCCGCTACCAGTACAGCACCTTGCCCGAAGCCACCTCCGATACCTCCACCCTGATGCGGCATGCCTTACCCCTGGCTGAAAAACTGTATCAGCCCGGATTCAAATACCTCAAAGGCGGCGTGATCCTCAGCGGACTGGTACCGGCCAAAGCCATTCAGGCCAATCTTTTCCTTGACGAACACCTGCAGCATAACAAAAGCCTGCTGGAAGCCGTGGACAATATCAATTTCAGTCACCGCGATGATGTGGTAAAATATGTGGCCTCCGGACTGACCCGCAACTGGAAAATGCGGCAGGAACTGCGGAGCAAACGCTATACCACCCGCTGGAACGAACTCTATAAAATCAGTTAATCATGTATAACCCTTATACCTTATTAAACCCTGTATTGCTCAATGCCCTGCTGCAGCAACCGATGTACTTTGTACGCCAGCATTATCCCAGGGGTGCACAACATCCGGACGAAACCACCGTACCACTCCTGCTCACGCATTATTCGCAACATGAGACCGATCATGAACGGTCCGAACGCCATATCCGTTTATTGTGGAAGGATCCCTATCGTTTTATCTATGACAGTGAAGTACCCGAACACCGCGCCAAACTGATCACGGCGGCCGGTCAGCCGGAAGGTTACCGCATCTATATCAACCTGATGGCGAAAAAATGGAAAGCCAGTGACGGATTGAAAATGAAAGTCAGCCGTTATCTCTCCACCAAACTGCCCTGGTGGCATTATTCCCCGGCCGACAAACTGCATGTAACCCTGAAAGAGCGGTACGGGGAACTGTTTATCGCCCTGTTGTGGAGAGGACAACAAACTGAAGTACTTTTGGCGGAAATCGAAAACTTTTCGCCATGTGCTACGACATGAGTTTTTTCAGCAACATCAAACTGATCAGTGATTACCTGCATATCACCCGGGGACAGGATATTTCGTTTGAACCTACCTATCATAAAGTCGCCCAGTCCTTTTGTCCCTGGCCCGTAGCCGTACATGAAGACGGACTGAAAATAAAGATCTTTGAATGGGGCGTGATCGCCGATTATATGAATACGCCTGAGAAGATCCGGGAATACCGCACCAGTATGGCCAATGCCCGCAGCGAAAAAATACTGGATGACAAACGTTCCGTATGGCACCGGATCCGGCAGCAACGTTGTTTGGTTTTCAGTACCGGCTTCTTTGAACACCGGGATACCGGTGGTAAAAAGAAACTGCCCTATTTCATTAAAGTAAAAGGACAGGAAATTTTTGCTTTTGCCGGTTTATATAACTACTCCCCGATCCCGGATCCGGAAACGGGTGAACTCACCGGCACTTTTGCCATCATCACCCGCCCGGCCAATCCACTAATGGCAAAGATCCACAACGGCGGACCCAACAGCGGACGCATGCCCCTGTTACTTCCCCATGAAAAAGCGCTGGACTGGCTCCGGTCTGATCTGACAGACGATGCCATGAAAGAGATGCTGCACTATGAATTCCCGGAACATGAAATGGAAGCCTGGCCGGTGAACACCATACGCACCCGCAAAGAGGATGATAAAAAAGTGATCAGCCCGCTTGACGCCAGTCTGTTTCCCGCACTCTGACCAATATTGAACCGATTGTTTGTACCTTTCAAAAAACAAACGATGCGGCTACTCTTCTTCCTGCTTTGCTGCAGTACCCAGCTGGTTGTTGCCCAGCAACGTCCGAATATCATTTATATCATGAGTGATGACCATGATGCGGATGCCATCAGTGCCTACAATAAACAGTTTATCTCCACCCCGAATATAGACCGGCTCGCCAAAGAAGGTATGCTCTTTCAACGCAACTTCGTGAACAATTCCATTTGCGGACCGGTACGGGCCACATTACTTACCGGCCAACATTCGCATAAGAACGGTATGAAGGATAACCGTACCCGTTTTGATTCATCGAAAATGACCATGCCCAAAATATTCCAGGCGAATGGCTATCAGACCGCGATCGTAGGAAAATGGCATTTACAATCTTATCCCACCGGATTTGATTTCTGGAAGATCCTTCCGGGACAGGGCCTGTATGTGGAACCACGTTTTATTTCCATGAACGGGGATACCTCCACTTATCATGGTTATGCCACGGATGTGATCACGGATGAGGCGATCAACTGGCTCGATCACCGTGATGCCGCTAAACCTTTTGTGCTGCATATCCATCATAAAGCCCCGCACCGGTATTTTCTTGCCCCGCTGAAATATATTATGGAGTACCATAGTAAAACATTCCCCGAACCACCCACACTGTACAATGATACAGCCGGACATGGTACGGCCTGGCGGTTGCAGACCATGAGTATCTTACATGACATGAAACTCTGCAGTGACCTGAAAGTGGATCCGGCCTTACTGACGGACCTGCCTGAATACAAACCCGATTCTGCCGAGATCGCTTATTACAAAGCCATCATGAACCGGATACCGGAACCGGACAGAACAGCCATCAAAAGAATTTACGAAGAAAGAGCTAAGCTCCTGCGGGAAAAAAGACCTTCCGGGAAAGAACTGCTGAAATATAAATACCAGTGGTACATGCAGGATTACCTGGCCTGTGTGGCATCGGTGGATGAGAACGTCGGCCGGGTACTGGATTATCTCGATCAGCATCAGCTGACCAAGAATACGATGGTCATCTATACCGGTGATCAGGGCATGTTTCTTGGCGAAAACGGCTGGTTTGATAAACGCTGGATGTACGAGGTGTCCATGCAGGCGCCCTTACTAATCCGCTGGCCGGGGAAGATCAACGCCGGATCGGTGAACAACACAATGACACAGGCCATCGATTATGCGCCCACCATGCTGGGTGCGGCCGGTATTACCACTCCTGCATTTATGCAAGGGATCAACCTGGTGCCGCTGCTGACGGGTAAACAGAAAACATTGCCCCGGAAAAGTCTTTACTATCATTTTTATGAATACAAGGCGGATCATACAGTATTGCAACATCTCGGTATCCGTGGTGAGCGATACAAACTGATTTATTTTTATACCGTGAATGAATGGGAACTGTATGATCTGAAGACTGATCCGCAGGAACAAAAGAACCTGATCCGTTCAGCGGGTCATCAGAAAATATACCTGCAATTGAAAAATGAGCTGATCCGGTTGCGCAATCAGTATGATGACCACGAACAGGCAGGTGAACTCAATTAAGAAGATGGAACAAATTCTATTTGGCATAGATCTGTTGTTGGCAGATCCGGGGGAATGGAAGAACGGTCGTCTCGGTCTGGTGACTAATAATGCCGCCACCACTTCCAGTGGCGAAGCCAGTCGCGGGGCATTACTCCGGAATGGATACAACCTGGTTCGCTTGTTTTCCCCGGAACACGGACTGAGCACGAAGGGTGCCGATGGTGTGGCGCAGCCGGGTGAAGTTGACCCGTTGACCGGTTTACAGGTAGTCAGTTTATACGGTGATCATTTTCGTCCATCCATGGAAGAACTTGCTGATCTTGATCTTGTATTGTTTGACATCCCGGATGCCGGTTGTCGTTTCTATACTTACCTGTGGACACTCACCCATGTGATGGAAGCCTGTGCCGCCGCCGGAAAAAAACTGATCGTACTGGACCGGCCTAACCCGTTAAGTGGTGATCTGTTCAAAGCTGAAGGACCGATGCTGGATGAAAAAAACTGTGCCTCTTTTATCGGCCGCTGGAATATTCCCGTACGACATAGTTGTACGCTGGGTGAATTGGCCTTGTATTTCAACGCCACCCGCGTATCAGGACTTGACCTTGAAATTATCAAAGTGCAGCACTGGAACCGGCAACAAACGGTTGACGAGTGTGGATGGTTCTTTGTACCCACTTCCCCGGCCATACGCGATCCCGCCACCATCGCCCTTTACCCGGCTACCTGTTTTCTCGAAGGGGTGAATGTAAATGAAGGTCGCGGTACGCCTGATGATTTCAACATCTGCGGCGCTCCCTGGATAGATGCGGAGAAACTGACGGAGCTGTTTAATGAGCAAGGCTTTGAGGGAGTAACCGCCACCCCTGTTTCTTATACCCCTGATTGGGGACTATACGCCGGTGAGCGTTGCAATGGCATGCGGTTTACTATAACTGATGAAACTGTATTCCGTCCTGTTCATGCAGGAATGGGCATATTACAGGTGTTGAGAAAATTATATCCTGATTCATTGAAAGAACGGCTCTATCCAACGGCTGCCAACCCTATGGGAGCTGGTCACCTGGACCGGCTGACAGGCGTAAAGAATGCCTTTGATAAAATTGAAACAGGTGAACTGATGGGGTCCGCTTCAAATACGGGTCATTGGAAAGAAAATATTCTTCCTTTTCTGCTTTACTGATATTTTTTCATCAGCTCATAAAGAATACGGCGGTCGGCTTCCCCGATCACCTTTGTGGTATCCGCCTGATTAAAGTGTATCTTATAAGACTGGATCGCATTCTTTTCATTTTTAATATCATAGCCGATCACCCGTAAGGCCAGCAGGGGATCAAAGCCGGCCGGCACTTTCACCGCCGTTGTATCATACCAGTAACCGAATCCCTTTTGGGATAATTTTTGCCAGGGGAAATAACGGCTTGGATCCACTTTGCGGCCTGGAGCAATATCCGCATGCCCGATAAAATTGGCGGTGGGGATGGTATAGGCTTTTTTCAGGCGGTCGAGTAAGGTAAGTAAAGAGGCGATCTGTGCATCTGTAAAGGGCTCGGATCCGTTGTTATCGATCTCAATGCCGACACTGGAAGAATTAAGGTCAATGTTATTGCCCCACTTGCTGACCCCTGCATGATGGGCGCGAAGCAGGTCGTTGAGCATATGGTGTACCGAGCCATCGCGGCAGATCACATAGTGTGCACTGACAGGTGTTTTCGTTTGCGTGAATGTTCTGAGGGTCTGTTCGCAACTGTTTTGTGCCGTATGGTGGATCACCACGAAATTGGGTTTGCGCAAAGAAAGATTGGTGGTGCCCACCCAGTCTGCATAGTTCAGTCCGGCTGAATCTTTTATGGGATACTCGCGGATCACTTTGGCGAATTCCTTTACCTGTTTTTTGTAGGCTTTGTTGGTGGCTGAGTACGCGCCAGACTTGCATCCAAAAAATGCGGTAATTCCTACGAGGGTAATTAATATGAATAAGTAAGGCTTCATCTATTTTAAAAGTGTTTATTTAAAGAGCCTGATATTTTTTTATCCCTGCGGGATGGGTTTGCCTGCGGCAAAGGGTTGGCCACGAAATGCACTAAAGTGCACGAAAAATACAGAAAGGCAGGTCGCACAGATACACACGGATCAAGTATATGTATCTAAGAAGGGGCTGTTGACTACTAACTTCTAACTACTAACTACCGATTTATCCTCCGTAGCTTTAGCGAAGGAGGGCTACCGACTCCTTCCTGGTCCGTTGCGAAAGAACTTCTTCTTCGGATGACCACCTCTGCGTTCGCCGTGATGCCCCTGGTGATTGCGGGCACGCGGATTGTATTCGGGTGTTTCGCCGAGTTCGGGTGGCACAGGTGCTTTTTCTACTTCTTTTTCGAGCAGTCGTTCGATAGCGGCGAACTTACCTTGTTCCTTATCGCCTATCAGTGTAAAGGCAGCACCATCGGCTTCGGCCCTGGCGGTACGACCGATCCGGTGTACATAGTCTTCCCCGTCGCCTGGTACGTCCCAGTTGATCACGAGGTCGATGGTATCGATATCAATACCACGGCTCAGGATATCCGTAGCCACCATGAGGGGAATGCGTCCGCTGGCAAAAGCACCAAGTACCGATTCCCGCTGTGATTGTTCCAGGTCACTATGGATCTCTTCAATACTGAAGCCGGCCCGGGTGAGTTCCCTTCTTACTTCCTTCACCGTTTGTTTGCGGCTGCAGAAGATGAGGGCATTTTTATAAGGTGTTTCGCGGAGCAGTTTTTTGATCAGTGGAAGCTTCTGCGGTTCGTATACCACAAAGGCTTTCTGGATGATCTTTTCCGGTGGTTTGGAAATGGCGATGTTGATCTCTACCGGTTCATGGAGGATCTGCCGGGCCAGCTGACGGATCTTGGGAGGCATCGTGGCCGAGAAGAGCAGGTTCTGTCTTTTAGCGGGCAGTGTCTTGATGATCTTATTGATATCGTCCTGGAAACCCATATCGAGCATCCGGTCGGCTTCGTCGAGGATCAGGAACTGTAACCCTTTCATGTTCACATAGCCCATATTCAGGTGGGCGATCATGCGGCCGGGTGTACACACGATGATATCAGCTCCCATCTGGAGCGCTTTCTTTTCGGCTACGAAATTCTGGGCATCATTTCCTCCATAGATCGCAATCGAACTAAGATGGGTGAAATAAGAAAGTCCTTCAATATGCTGTGAGATCTGGATCGCCAGTTCACGGGTAGGCACAATGATAAGAGCTCCTACCTGTCCATCAACATGATTGGCCAGTAACCGGTTCATAACAGGCAGTAAAAAAGCCGCGGTCTTACCTGTGCCCGTCTGAGCAGAAGCGATCACATCTTTGCCCTCCATGATCGGCGGGATCACCTGTTCCTGTACCGGAGTGGCATTTTCGTAATTGGAAGCTTCTATTCCTTCCAGCAGTTCGGGGGAAAAATTAAACTCAGTAAAACGCAATGTATTCAGTTTTAGAAAGATGCGAAGTTACTTAAAAAGAGCCCCCGTAGCGGGTTTGGGCCTGTTTTTAATTAAAATCACCCCGGTTGCTGCCTATTGTCATAGTAACCCGGTAGTTGTGTGATTAGCTTAGTGCCAGTAAAATATTCAATTATCTAAACTTCCTGTTATGAAATATAGTCTTCTGTTCCTTGGCGCCTTGATCTTTACCCTGGCTGGATACGGGCAGGCCTGGACCAAACAATACGATCATGTGGATGACTGCATCTGTGGTTTATCACTGGTTGGAAAGAATGATAAGCATGGTTTTGTTGATAAAGACGGGAAACTCGTGGTTCCCCTGATCTATGATGATGCACTGACCTTCTCAGAAGGATTTGCGGCTGTAAAAATCAATGGTAAATGGGGTTATCTGGACAGCACCGGTAAGGTGTTTGTAGAACCCAAATATCTGGAAGCAATGTCCTTCCATTACAGTTTTGCAGTAGTCAGCAATGGCAATGATTACGGCTTTATTGATACCACCGGCAAACTCGCCATTCCCATGATCTATGAAGGAGCCTCCAACTTCTCCGAAGGACTGGCCGCAGTGAACAGAAAAGGGGTCTGGGGCTATATTGACAATAAAGGCAAAGACCTCATTCCATTCAAATACAATTTCGCCGGCACATTCGACAACGGTGTCGCCCGGGTGATGCTTGGTGGAAAATGGATATTAATTGATAATACGGGGAAGAAGATCGCAGATAGCGAATAGGTGGGGGAAGATAATAGTAAATAGTAAATAGAGAATAGTAAATAGAGAATAGGGAAGAACCAGTTCATGTATTCCCTATTCTCTATTCTCTATTCTCTATTCTCTATTTACTATTCTCTATTCTCTATTCTCTATTCTCTAGACACACACTACATATTCCTCCTGTACTGTCCCCCTACCTCATACAGCGCCCGGGTGATCTGTCCGAGTGAACAGTACTTGGCGGTCTCCATCAATTCTTCGAACAGGTTACCGTTATTGATCGCTACCTGTTTCAGGCGGCTGAGCATGAAGGCGGATTTATCTTCATTTCTTTTCCAGAATGCCCGGAGGTTATCGATCTGCTTTTCTTTTTCTTCGGTGGTACTGCGGATCACTTCGACGGGAATGATCGTGGGACTTCCTTTTTTATTCAGGAAGGTATTCACGCCGATCAGGGGCAGTTCGCCGGTATGCTTCTGGTGTTCGTAGTAAAGACTTTCTTCCTGGATCTTATTGCGCTGATACATCCGTTCCATCGCACCGAGTACCCCTCCTCTTTCATTGAGCCGGTCAAATTCGGTGAGTACCGCTTCTTCCACCAGGTCGGTCAGTTCTTCTATAGCAAACGAACCCTGTGTTACATTTTCCGTTTTTGCAGAACCGAGTTCACGGTTGATGATAAGCTGGATCGCCATGGCCCGGCGTACACTTTCTTCAGTGGGGGTGGTGATGGCTTCATCATAGGCGTTTGTATGCAGGGAATTGCAATTATCATAGATCGCATAGAGGGCCTGGAGGGTGGTGCGGATATCGTTGAAGTCGATTTCCTGGGCATGAAGACTGCGGCCGGACGTCTGGATATGATACTTCAGCATCTGGCTGCGTTTGTTGGCCTTGTATTTATACTTCATGGCCTTGGCCCAGATACGGCGGGCCACCCGGCCGATCACACTGTACTCCGGATCCATACCATTGCTGAAGAAGAAGGACAGGTTCGGGGCAAAGTCGTCGATACTCATACCCCGGCTCAGGTAATACTCCACATAAGTAAATCCATTGGCCAGTGTAAATGCCAGCTGTGTAATAGGATTGGCGCCCGCCTCTGCGATATGATACCCACTGATGGAAACAGAGTAAAAATTCCGGACCTTCTCACGGATAAAATATTCCTGCACATCGCCCATCAGTTTGAGTGCAAACTCAGTGGAGAAGATACAGGTGTTCTGTGCCTGGTCTTCTTTTAAAATATCAGCCTGTACGGTACCCCTTACCTGCTGCAGCGCGGCTTGTTTACATTGCTGATAAATATCCGCCGGCAATACTTCATCTCCACTCAGTCCGAGTAGTTTTAATCCTAATCCATTATTCCCATCCGGCAATTCACCCGGAAAAGCATCATTATGATATACCGGTCTTGCCCCATCCTTGTATTTTTTCTGATATGCTTCTTTCACCAGGTCCGGGTTTCCGTTCTCCGCTATCCATTTTTCACATTGCTGGTCAATAGCCGCATTCATAAAGAAAGCCAGCAGCATCGGGGCCGGACCGTTGATGGTCATGGATACCGACGTTTTCGGATCACAAAGATCGAAACCACTGTATAGTTTCTTGGCATCATCCACCGTGGCAATACTCACACCACTGTTGCCTACCTTACCATAAATATCCGGCCGGTGATCGGGATCTTCTCCATACAAGGTAACTGAATCAAAGGCCGTGGATAAACGCTTGGCCGGCTGATCCACACTTACATAATGAAAACGACGGTTGGTCCGTTCGGGGCCACCTTCCCCGGCAAACATTCGGGTAGGATCCTCCCCCTCTCTTTTCAAGGGGAATACACCGGCAGTAAAGGGGAAATGTCCGGCCACATTCTCCTGGGCCTGCCACTTCAACAGATCGCCCCAGTCCTTGTATTTGGGCAATACCACTTTGGGGATCCGGGTGCCACTCAGACTTTTACTGGTCATCGGCTGACGGATCACTTTATCCCGTACGGTATATTCATAAAAATCCTTCTGGTATTCCTTTACCTTCTCCGGCCAGTTGTTGATCAGTTTCCGGCTTACCGGTGTCAGCTGATCCTGGAAAAACTGTACCTGTTTTTGCAAGGCTTCAATCACCTGCGGATCTGTCTTATCCCCCAGTGTGTGCAAGACGCCCTGCAATTGATATAACGTAGTGGCGATAGCAGCCTGATCGCGGACCAGCTGGTCATAGTTCCGGTTATTCTCTGTGATCTCTGATAAATAGCGGGTGCGGCCGGAAGGAATGATAGCGGAAGAGACTTTAGCTGTTTCTCCGAAAGTGTACGTGCCGAAAACTATTGAGGTCTTCGCTTCGATCTTTTTCAACAGCAATTCAAAGAGATGATTCACCCCTTCATCATTGAATTTACTGGCCATAGTGCCGATGATGGGCAGTTCTTCATCCCCGGCCGTCCAGAGGCCATGATTACGTTTGTATTGTTTCCGGACATCGGCCAGTGAATCCAGCGCCCCGGCCTTATCAAATTTATTGATACAGACCAGGTCAGCATAATCCAGCATATTGATCTTTTCGAGCTGGGAAGCGGCTCCATACTCCGGCGTCATCACATACATGCTTACATCACAATAGTCGAGGATGCTTGCATCGCTTTGTCCTACGCCGGCTGATTCGAGTATAATAAAATCGTAACCCGCCACTTTACAGATATCAATGGCTTCCTGTACATAAGAACTCAGGGCAGTATTATCATCGCGGGTAGCGAGGCTGCGCATATAGGCCCGGGGATGACTGATCGAATTCATCCGGATCCGGTCGCCAAGCAGGGCTCCGCCGGTTTTTTTCTTGGAAGGGTCTACTGAAATAACGGCAATCGTCTTATCCGTGAACTGATTGAGGAAGCGGCGAACGATCTCATCGGTCACGGATGATTTACCAGCTCCGCCCGTTCCGGTAATACCTAATACCGGTCTCCCGACTTTGTGATGCGGGGTACCGGACGATTCATTCTGTCCGGACAGTTCTTTAAGAAGAGAAGCATACTCCTGCTTGTTCTCCGCCAGTGAAATGGCCCGGGCGATCCGCCTTACATCCTTTTTTTCATCGAGCGGCAGTTTGCCATTCCAGGATGGGTGGCTGTCTACCTGGGCACATTGACGGATCACGTCTTCGATCATGCCTTCCAGTCCCATGGTACGTCCATCATCCGGACTGTAGATACGGGTGATGCCATATTGATGCAATTCGTCTATTTCCGTTGGTAAAATGGTACCGCCCCCGCCACCAAAAATCTTAATATGGCCACAGCCATTTTCATCCAGCAGGTCTTTCATGTATTTGAAGAATTCCACATGGCCGCCCTGATAACTGGTAATGGCAATTCCCTGCACATCTTCCTCGATCGCGGTCTCTACGATCTCTTTCACCGACCGGTTGTGTCCAAGGTGAATGATCTCTGCGCCCTTGCTTTGCATGATGCGGCGCATGATATTTATCGCGGCATCATGACCGTCGAAAAGACTGGCGGCCGTTACAATCCGGACTTTGGAATTCGGTGTTTTACTCATAGTTGTTAAAAAAGCAAATTTAACAGAAAAAACTAATGCCTGTTAGTTCTGTCAAAGTCCGGGATTGCAGGCAGTTGCCTACATTTGCCGCATGCAGCAACATGTTGAAAGCATCAGAACCCTGTATACCAGCTGGAAGGGAGTCCCTCCCCTGTCGGCAGACCTTCTTCCACAGAGTGGCAGTGAACGCCGGTATTTCCGGTTACACGGAGCCGGAGAAACCGTTATTGGTACATATGGAGCGAACATCAAGGAAAATGAGACCTTTATTTATTTCTCAGATCATTTTAAAAAAAGTGGCCTGGCCGTACCGGAGATATTCAAAGTAAGTGATGACAAGCAATTTTATATCCAGGAAGATTTCGGAAATGTGTCACTACTCAACCACCTGGAGAGTAAAGGACTGACCGATGAAGTCTACCGTTTATTTAAAAAAAGCCTGGAAGCCCTGGCCCGCTTACAGGTAAAAGGTGATACCGGACTGGATTATAATAAATGTCTTACCAATAAGGAGTTTGGCAAGCAGGCCATCATGGCGGACCTGTTATATTTCAAATACTATTTCCTGGATGCCTTGCGAAAACCATATGATAAGCAAAAACTGATCGATGATTTTGAGGCGCTGAGCAATTACCTTACCCACACCGAGTATAAATATTTTATGTTCCGCGATTTTCAGAGCCGGAACATCATGGTCACTGAAGACAATGAAGTTCACTTTATCGACTACCAGGGTGGCATGAAAGGTGCACCGCAATACGATGTGGCGTCCATGCTCTGGCAGGCCAGGGCCAATCTCCCTGACAGCTGGAAATACGACCTGCTGGAAGATTATATTGACGCCTTTGAAAATGAAGTAGGACAATCCGTAAACCGGAATATTTTCCAGAGTCAGTACAACGGCTATGTGCTGATCCGTTTGTTGCAGGTATTGGGTGCCTATGGATTCAGGGGATTGTTTGAACGAAAGGCGCAATTCCTGACCAGTATTCCTTTAGCACTCCGTAATCTGAAAGAATTTTTCCGTAATCAGAGTCTGGGGATTTCGGTTCCTGAATTCAGCAAAGTACTTGATCTCTGTGTAGCCGATGAGATCATTCAGCAATTCACGCCCACCCAGGCTACTGAGCAAACACCGCTGGTGATCAAAGTGCAGAGTTTCTCCTTCCGCAAACAGATTCCTGCAGATAACAGTGGAAATGGCGGAGGATTTGTATTTGACTGCCGCGGTATCCTGAATCCGGGTCGCATTGATCATATGAAAACACAGACCGGACGTGATAAGGATGTAAAGGATTTCCTTGAACAGCAGACCAAGATGCCTGAATTCCTGAATAGTGTGTTCGACATCGTGGACATCACCGTGGAAGAATATATCAAGCGTGATTTTGAAAGTCTGATGATCAGTTTTGGCTGTACAGGCGGACAACACCGCAGTGTGTATGCGGCGGATGCGATGACCCGTCACCTCCGGAATAAATTCAAGGTAAAAATTGAACTCAATCATATTGAACAGGAAGCCAAGAACTGGCATAACCCCTTACCCGAGAAGAAATGAAAGCAATGATCTTTGCCGCGGGTCTGGGTACCCGCTTCAAACCCTGGACCGACCATCACCCCAAAGCCTTGGCGGTGGTGAATGGCAAATCCCTGTTGCAACGCAATATTGAATACCTGCAACAATACCAGGTAACGGATATCATCGTCAATGTACATCACTTTGCCGATCAGGTCGAAGCCGCGGTTAGTGCCAGTAAAGGCTGGGGCAGCCAGGTAGTCATCAGTGATGAGCGGGAGGTGGTGCTGGAGACCGGTGGCGGCCTTTTAAAAGCGAAAGACCTCTTTACCCCCGGGGAGCGTTTCCTCAGTTGTAATGCGGACATCCTCACGGATCTGAATATCCGAAAATTACTTCGGTTCCATGAAACACAAAAAGCGCTGATCAGTTTCGGGGTCACGGACCGGAAGTCCTCCCGCGTTTTATTATTTGATGAAGAGAACCGGCTCTGCGGCTGGCGCAATGTACAGACCGGCGAAGAACGCATTTCCATTGCCAGCCCCAACCTGGTGGCCAAAGCTTACAGTTGTGTGGTGGTTTTTGAATACGAAGTCTTTGAACTGATGAAGAAAGCCGGTTTCAGTGGCAAGTTTTCACTGATCGACGTCTACCTGAAACTCGCTGCGGATCACCGGATCATGGGGTATGACCATAGCGGCGACCGGCTGGTGGATGTGGGGAAGCCGGAAAGCGTCGGGATCGCGGAAAAACAATTCATTTAAAGTACGAGGTACGAGGTACGAAATACGGGGTGTTTGCCGTACTTCGTACCTCGTACTTCGTACCTCGTACTTCGTACTTATAGCTTCGTTATTTTATAAAAAAATAGTGCTTTACATATGAAAAAGCTCCTTGTTACAATTGCTTGCTTCTTTCTCCTGCTCACTCTTTTCGCACAATCTTCCTATGATCACCGCGCGGTATTTAATCCGCAGTTCTATCCTTATCCCGGTAATGAGTTCAGGAGTGCGGGCGGGGAGCCCGGACCGAAGTATTGGCAGAACAAGGTTGATTATTCCATCCAATGCAGGCTGGATACCATTGCTCATCGGGTTACCGGTGAAGTGGTCATCACGTATACGAATAACAGTCCGGACAATCTGCGCTTTCTCTGGCTGCAGCTGGATCAGAACATCTATAAGAAGAGTTCCCGTGGATCAGCCACTACCACACAGACAGGAGGCCGATGGGCCAATGCCGGATTTACGGATGGCTATTCGATAACCGGGATCCAGCTGGAGCGGGGTAGTGTATGGCAGGCAACAAAAGACACCCTGGTAACAGACGCGCGTATGCGCATTGGATTGAAAGAACCAATGAAGAATGGAGAGAAACTAAAGATCAGGATCGGCTATCAGTTCACAATACCGGAGTATGGGACCGACCGGATGGGACGGTTAAAAACCAGGAACGGGGTGGTGTATGAAGTGGCCCAATGGTTTCCGCGTTTGTGTGTATACGATGATATCCAGGGATGGAATACACTGCCTTATATCGGGGCAGGTGAGTTTTACCTGGAGTATGGCGATATTGATTTCAGTATAACGGCTCCATCCGATCTTATCGTAGTTGGTTCGGGAGAACTGCTGAATCCGCAGGACTGTTATACCCCTGAGCAAATGAAACGCTGGGAAGCCGCGGCTGCTTCAGACAAGACTGTGGCGATCCGGAGTGCCAGGGAAGTAAAGGACAGAGCTTCCCGACCGGCAGTACCCGAATGTACCTGGAAGTTCAGGATCACGAATACCCGCGATGCGGCCTGGGCAGCATCCAAAGCCTTTGTGCAGGATGCGGCGAAGATCAATCTGCCCGGCGGCAAAAAATGTATGGCCATCAGTGTGTATCCGGCAGAGAGCATCAAAAAAGATGGCTGGCAGCGTTCCACTGAATTCACCAAGGCCAGTATTGAGTACTATTCTAAAACCTTATTTGAATTCCCCTACCCTGCGGCCACCAATGTAGCGGGTATTGTTGGGGGTATGGAATATCCCGGTATTGTTTTCTGCAGTCATGATGATGCCGGCAGCGGGTTGTGGGGTGTTACGGATCACGAATTCGGTCATACCTGGTTTCCGATGATCGTAGGCAGCAATGAACGTAAATATGCCTGGATGGATGAAGGATTTAATACGTTTATCAATATCGGATCCACGGAGGCCTTTAATAAAGGGGAATTTGTAGAGAAAGGCTTTTTCTCCGATCCGAATTCCTCACTGATGGTGAAATACAGTTTTGGGGAACAGGCCGATGCCTTGTTCAATACCCCCGATGTGATCCAGCAGGATAATCTGAGTTTTGCCGGTTATGTAAAACCCGGACAAATGCTTACCGCCTTACGTGAAGTTGTATTGGGGAAAGATCGTTTTGATGCCGCTTTCCGGGAGTATAT